>NZ_MACM02000129.1:0-13655 GCF_001675465.2 Pseudomonas sp. AU12215 | reverse complement strand
TTTCTTGAATCGCTTGGGGGGTGTTTTCTGGGAGCTTTCGCTGGAGGGTMGGTCGTTCTCGCGACTCAAGAGCAGACTTGGAGAAAGGATTGCGAGGCATCTGACGTCCATTTGGATGGGTCTCTAGCCAGCAGTATCAAGGATAGCTAGACACTCTGGCCATACATTTCTTTGTCAACGATAACATGTCTGGCGCCACAGCCCGTCTTGCGCTCCGCATTACCGTCGCGCAGAAACACGTTGACCATGCATTCGCCGGCCGCGTCGCGGTAGACCTCAGTAAGGGCCTCGAAGTCGCTGTAGGTCTTGATGAAGCCATTGGTCACCCGGCCAAGGAACGCGAAGATGTCCATGGTGGTGAAGTCGGCGATTGGGCTGAGCACCCATGCAGCTTTCTCGCCTTCTTTTGCGGTGTTCACCGGCTCAAAGGCGCTTTCGCCTCGAGCTTCCATGTTGCGTTCACGCACGGCCGACTCGTCGCGACGAGTGCCGATCAGGACGACTAGATCATCCTCTTTGAAGGCGGCTCCCATCTCGCTCTTGATGACAGCCCTGATCTGGCGTTTTGTCCGGTCCAGGGGCGCTTTTTTCATCTGCTGCTGGCACTTAGCCGAGTTCCCCGGCAGGGATGCGACAGTCCGGCCACCGATAATGGAAACCAGCCAGTTCTCAGAGAGGTTGGGGCGGCACACCCAGATGCGTACCGGAAGGCCTTTCTCCGCTGCGTACTTCTTCAGCGAGCGAATCTCGCCCTTGCTGTACGCCTCCACAACCGGGTTCTCGATGAGGGTGTCGCTGGTCATGACGTGGAATTCTGGAACTTTGAAGCCCGCTTCCATGAGCTGCTCCATCGCCAGAAGGGTGATGGCCACCATGACGCTACTGTCTTTGCCGAAGCTGCAGGCTCCGATCAGGCGCTTACCGCTGAGGATGTGACGCTTGATGACCGCAACTGCGTTCGCCACCTTCTCGTCGAAGCTGAGCTCCACGATAGGGCCGGCGACCGGAGTGGCGTCTTGAAAGAGGGAGGAGGCGACAAGTTGCATGGCGGTGACTCGGAATTCGTTGATGTCTCCAAGGTACCGGGGTTCCTGAAAGTGCAAGTCCTGATCGAGGCCTGCATGGGAGCCGGCCCGAGCAGACAGCCCCATAGCTACCCATCCGCGCGAGAACGATCCCATAGCTGCAGACGAATCTACGCCTGGGCCGCTGCGCGGCGCTCCCTCATGATTCGAGCGACATCGCTTGGGTAGTCGATTTCAATGGCGCCAGCGGCGACAGCTTTGGCCCGCTTGCTCAAGCAAATGTCGAAGTGGGATTTCACCGAGCCAGGGAACTGGTGCCAGCGGCGAGCAACGCCAATATGGTCGGCCATGGAAAGCAGCTCTTCCTCGGAGTCTGCCAGCATGTGACACATCGTCATTCGCCCGTAACGGGCGTTCATGTTGTCAACGTATACGGCCATTGGAGCGTCTCGGCGGGAGTCGGTGTTAGTCCAGGATCCAGTAGCACTTCTGATCCGTGCCATCTCCAATGAAGAGCCGGTTGCGCACGCGATAGATTGGGGCTCCGCGCTTGAGTCCACCTGCCAAGCCGGCGACGCGATGAAAGCCTTCCGTCGTTTCGATTGTGGATTCGCTGGAGGATAGGAAGCCTCCTTTGGTGTTGTTCACACCAACCAGGTTTCCAACCGGCTGCGGTTTGTTCGCTAGGGATATAGCCTGTTCGTAGGCTTCTTCAGAGCCAGCCTCAAGTACGCCAATTCGGCGGTTGATGAACTGAATCAGCACCCGAAAGCTGAAAATCCAAGCAAACGCCCCCACAAGCCGGGAGAACACAAAAGTCATCCAGCAGGGCAGAACGATGGCTTCTGCTCCGTTGCATCCATCCGGCAGATAATTGCTGCCCGTAAAGTACTTCACGAGAGCGTCACCCAGCTCCAGCGGGCCAACGGCCAGGAAACCAACGGCATAGCTGGCGAGTGTTGCAATGGCCGCAATTCGGGTAAAGAAGCCAGCAATTGCCCACCATGCCAGCTCAGCCTCTTTGCTCTTTGCCTCGCTAGGACCGGCTTCAGCCCTGAGCCGTAGCTCAATCAAAGCCAGGTCCTCCTCAGACACTTCACCAAAAGCAACGATTCTGCGGGTGACATCCGGATTCCGTGACAGGAATGCCTCGACATCTTCGTCGGTAGCAGGGGAGCCGGTGTAGCTGCACATGTGCGCCTTGATTTGGATGAACTGACGCAGAGGCAGAATGGATGTACCGATGGTTCGGCTTTCAGGGTTGCTCATTTCTTTTCCACCTGGTGTGTCAACGCCTCTCGCAATGCATCCACCACTTCCGCTGGGCTGGCTTCGTAGCCGAGGCCTAACAAGCGTGCGCACTCCTGTAGCCCGCGGAGTAGGGCACGGCTCTCGCCTTCCTGCATGGTTGGACAGCGACGCTCGCGTTCTCGGAGGGCGGGGTACTCGTTCCAGCGTTTGGTTATCTCGTCGCCAAGCTGGACGGCGTCCGGCAAAACAGCCAAAGCCGTTTGGTAACGATCCTCGCTATGGAGCTTGATCCTGGCGAATGGGATGTTTGCCCGCTCCGCGAAACAGAGAAGGACCTCGGCATACTTGGGATAGGGCACGCATTTAAGCTGCCCGGTATCGGTATTGAAGGTGCCATCCACGCCATCAAGTCGCGGGGAGATTTCCATTTTTACCTCATGGTCAGGTAGTCACGTGGCGAAACGCTCGCACAGGCAAGCAGATCTGCAAGCCAGACTGCTGGTGCGGTAGGTACGGAGTGAACGATATAGGGAGGGCAAGTGGGCTGGCGGGCTATTCGAACCCCATATAGGGGTCGATCAAAGGCCTCTGGCTTGGCCTGGATGCGACTCTACCCAGAGACTCATAGGAAGGCCCTAATCATGTCCGACAGTAACGAGAGAAAATCAGGCGATTCAGTTTCGACCACGCCATTCCAGCAGCGCCTAAAGTGGTTTCTCACCAAGTCACTCCACTATGTCTGCATCTCAGCCATCGTAACTACGGTCGCGCTGGCCTGGCTTGACGGGGTTTTGAAGGGAGAGCCAAGCGCCTGGCAGGTGTACATGACTCGACTCAATGAAGCGTTTGCCTACCTGACCATCTACATGATCGGCGGCTTCATCTGGTGCGTGTTCGGATGGCCCTGGAAAAAGCCAAAGCCCTGAAGCTGATGTATCGCTGAAGAGGTTGCGCATTCAGCGGGTGTGAGAACATTGGCCCATCAATGTAGCCGCGGGCGCAAACCGCCAGGGTTCTGAATGAAAATCCCCATTGTTTTCTGTGGCGGCGCTTCAGATAGCAATCTCCCTCGTAAGGCCCACTTGCTGAATGTGGCCACGGGGCTTCCGTATTGCGGACAGTATTTTTTGCACTCGGAGAGGGTGGATTGCGACGTAATCAGCCCTGAGGACTACACCGGTTCTGAGGCCTGCTCGAAGTGCCTTCGACACAAAGAAATTGCGGTTGCCGTAGAGACATCGCCTGGAGTTCAGAAGAAATGAACAAACACACTGTTCGCAGCCCCGAAGATGCGCTGGCCTACGTGACCGATTGCACGCTGGCAACGGTGACTGATCTGGCGTCGCTGTCCAGACCGCCCAAGCACGAGCTGCAGCGCCAAATTGATATCGCCCAGGCCGCGATCGACTGGATGGATCGCTTCGGCGTGGACTATTCGAGCACCAGGGCGGCGGACGTAAAAGCCCTTGGTGGGAAAGTGGCTGTATGGGCTGAACAGTTCAAGAAGACCCCGTGAGGCTTCTAGGGCGAGTCGGCCGAGGGCCAGGATGGTAAGCGACCGCTTTGCTCTCCCTGCTGGAATGACTGAGATTTTGGGCATTGAGCCCTTTACCTATTCGCCGAGGTGGACCAATGAAACGACCCCATGAATTCGACCCGTTCTGGAGCCTGATTGACAAGGCGCTGACAGATCGAAAAAAGAACCCTGCATCTCACGACAAACACCCCGAGCACAATGCGCCGCAGTATGTGATCGCTCTCTGCGAGGCCCTGCATGGCGCGATCCATGCGCAGGGTAACCGCGTAGTCACCCTGCAGGATGTGGTGAGGCTTGAGGCCACCTGTACTGGTTCTGACTACCAGCACAAGCTGGCGTTGCGTTGCTCTCGCCTTGCAAGCGGCGTTGCGGCGTAGGAGTGACCTCATGGTAAGAGCTCGGCTCCATGTGATCTGCGGTAACTGCGGGTGCAACGACATGTTCACCTACAAAATCGATCCCGAAGGGCATGACGTTGATGGGCAGCTACTGCCTGCCGTAACTCTGTGCTGTGGTAACTGCGCAACCCTCCATGACCTGGCAGACAATGCGCGGGAAGAGAGCCCTAAGAAAAAGCCAGTTCGACCGGCCGCTGGGTATCCGCGAGACCCTGAAATTCCTTCCTTTGCATGGAAGGAGACCAAGTGGTTTGCGAGTTGCCAGCACTGCGGGGAGGAGAATCAGGTAGACGATGACTGCTCCGTGTCTGGGGCACCGTCAAACCATGACTGTACAGCCTGCGGAAAGAGCTTCGTCTACAGGGGGAATTGAACCGCGAGCACTGTCGTGGATGCCCGCGGTCCAAGCTAGAGGGTTAGTGAGGGCCTAGGGCAGCACCCGCTGGGACATCCACTTCGGCTTTAACTGTTGCCGGCCTGACGCTGTAGCTGCCTGTCGCGTGCACGCCGAGCACAACGCGCACCAGCCGCCACATCTCATCCTCAACCGGGTCGCGCCGCATTTTGGGCGAGGTGAACAGGGCAACGATGAACGTCAGTATTGTTGCTGCGGCGATGATGGTCAGGATGAACTGAGCTTTTGTGGCGAAGCCGGCCGCGATGGCGGTATTGATGGCTTCCGGTTCTACAAAGATCGTGAACACAAGGAACGCGCCGAATACACCTAAGCCGGCGCCAATAACCTCCATCGCCATGCTCAGCGTAGCCATCAGGATTGACCAGACTTGACGCAGCATCAGCCACTTGTCTCCCCGAACCTTGGATGCCAGTTGGTTCCATTGTTCAGCACTCAGGGTGCCGGCGGGGATATCGTTGATGGATACAGCCATTCCGTTGGGATTGGCAGAGGGAATGTTGGAGCCGAACATGAAGCCTCCAGAGGGCGAAGAGTGCGGGCTATTCCGCATCGTCATTATCTGGAGTGGGGGAGAGGGTCAGAGCTCAATTCGCGCCATTTAGAGGCAATCATGGGGCATGGCCGGCGGGTTATGTACCAGGACAAGTCGAGTGCTACTGCTCACTAGGGGGATACTTGAACAGGCGTCGGTACTTGAAGATCCGGAAAGATGGGATCCAGGTGGTTATACCTCGGTTAGCAATTTCCTCGTACTTTCCCTATGCGGAGGACGGGCAGGGGCTGGCGTTGGTTGCAGCGATCAAGTTCCGCGACGAGACCCTTGCTGTAAAAGGGCAAACGTCACTCCTTCGTTCCATTCCACATATCAAGCCAAAGGCAGGGAGCAGTCCCTTGGCTGGAGTCTTCCTTTCCGTTCAGGCTCGAGGTCCAGGTCAGAAGCCTAAGGCAGCTTTTATGGCGCTCTACACTAACGAATCTGGCGAGAGCAGAAAAAAGAGCTTCGGGATTGCAAAGCTTGGCTACCTCAATGCATTCCGCAAAGCGGCGCAGTTCCGGGTTGAGAAGAACAACCTCCAGATAGACTGGGAGTCGATGCAGGCACCGCGGCCCAATGCCCAGCAGTACTCCTTGATCTGTTCGCTGGCAGATGACATCCCTCTTCCTCGATCGGAAAATGCCAGGCCGGCTGTCTAGAGGCTTTCTCCACCAAATGGGTTACTGCTCAATCAATGGCAGTTGGTCGTTTGGCACTACACCCAGAACGTACTCTTGTCGAAGCGTCCAGATGCATCCTTGGATTGATATATCCATAGGGGAAACTGATACGCCGTGTTGGCGATCGAGCTGAAAAATTTCTGTCCAGGATGCCTTAAGGCGGCGATCAATCTCCAAGGGTTCCGAAAGACTTTCGAATTCGATTCCGTCCTCATCGGAGCTCTGGATGTATCCCTCATTGAGCACATCGTGCCACGTGTCGAAGTTGGACAGAACAACCTCTGCGGCGGGGAGCCGCAAGGCTAGAACGATAGGGTCAAGGACGCCCTGCAGATCCTCAAGATACGGAGAAAGCTGACCTCGGTCTCGTCGCACCCAAACCCACCATGGGGTTTGGTTTTTCTCGGGTGGACGGAGTCCTGCAGTACACATTTGATCAACCATCCAGGCATAGGCGGCGTGAAAATCAGGCTCGGCCAGCGATGAAGGGCAGTTTAGATGTCCTCGCTGCTGCAATAGGGCCCAGGCCTCTCTCTCGATGACAATCCAGGCAGACAAGTGCCCGTCCTTCGAAAGTTCACGCGGCCACTTGTGTGTGGCGAGGAGAGAGTTATCCATGGGTCATCGGTTCACTGGTCTTTAGCGTCTGGTTTCTATGGGGGATCAGGCTGGTGGGTGGATTCTGAAAGGATACAGGGGGCGGCTCTCAACTCTGTCCTGATCGGCGCCGAGCAGGATCCAGCTGCCATCTTCGTTCCAGGAAACCACCGAATCTGTGTACGAGCGGCCATAGGTACCGATCTTACAACCCTCCGGGTGCTGTTCGCACACGATATGTCCTCTTGGGGTAACGGTAGGCTCCTGGTGGCAGTCCGGGCATCCTTTGAGGCCACGCTCGGCAGCGAACTGTTCCGCCAGCTCTGCTGCCTGTGCGCGTGCGTCCGCCGGTTCCAGCATTGAGCGCCAGCGTTCCACAACAGGCTCGTTCTCGTCAGGGTCAGAGTGGTATAGCTGCCGGATGGCTTGGTGGATCTCTCCAGGGCCGTTCAGCGTAGCGATGTCGATACCGGCGGCAATCATTTCGTCTCTGACACTGCAGTACTCGGGCTCTAGGTCCATATGTCGGATCTCAATCAGGCGTGGGCGGAAGTTATCGTGAAAGGGGGTGGCTTACAGGCTCTGGCCCACGCGGTTCATGCGGGGCATGTAGGTGTCAGGCGCAAATGAGGCAAGGACGATCTCAGCCCGCCCAACCAGATCAGCCTGATCGACGAAACCGAAGAAGCGTGAGTCGAAGCTGTTATCGCGGTTGTCGCCCATGACCAGGTACTTGCCGGCCGGTACCACCATCGTGTCCGTGGTGGATTTGGTGCTTTTCGCGCGAACAAGCATCTGCATGTCGTGGTCCAGGGAATCGATCTGCTCGCGAACGATGAACTTGTCGCCGGTGCTCTCGATCAGGAAGTACTGTGCTGGCACTCCGTTGAGCCACAGGACGTTATCCTTGAGCTGCACTGTATCGCCTGGCACGCCGATCAACCGTTTAACCATGCGGGTATTGTCCGCGGCCTTGATAAACACAACGACATCGCCCCGAACAGGCTGCTTGCTGGAAAGAAGCTGGATATCAGTAAAGGGAAGCTTGGCCCCGTAGGCGAGCTTGTTGACGAAGATGAAGTCGCCTTCCTGGATGGTAGGGTTCATTGATCCAGTCGGTACCAGATACCAGTCTGCGACAGATGCTCGAGCAGCGACTAGCAGCACCAGCAGAGCGAAGGTGCGAGTTTTGAAGAACTGGGGAATTTTCATGTGGCCATTGCCTGTAGGGCGTTTAAGTCACATGAAGGTTATTTCTCCTAGACTCCCCAAGGTATTCAATTAGGCCCATCGCCAGGGGCTGAATCATTGGCGGGAAAGTAAAAGCCCGGCACTGGGCCGGGCATGAGATACCGTTTTTTTGCCTCACACTTAAGCCAATTGGCGTTTGCGTGAGCTACCAGCGCCACCAAGGGGTGCTCAATTTGAGGTCGACAGCTTCCTTGACAGTCCCGTCATTACCCGCGTTGGATGCCATGGCACGGATAGTTCTAGAGCCGGAAAGAGCCTTCGCGAACTCTTCAGAAATCAACTCAGACTCCCCGGTGACGGATACCAGGAAGGTCTCATTCATCTGCGTGGTGACAATGGTGCCCGAGCTCAAGGAAGTAATAGTTTGAAGTGCCCCGTCCACGTTGCAGATCACTCCTCTATCAGAGAGTGGAGCTGCCTTTACCTTGAGTTTGACCAGGCGTTTTGGAGCATCATCCCTGGGCTCGGTGAGCTGCTTAAAGACATCGCTGTGAGCGCACATACCCTCCAGAAGGCTTGCCTGTTGGTGGCGCACTGAAAACGGCGGGACGGTAAAGGTCTCGTGTTTACTGCTACGCGCAATGGCCACACCTATTCCGACCCCGCTAACGAGAGCCAGCAGGAAAAGGGCAGCCCCAGTGAGAAGGACCTTTTTACCAGGCAAGGTCATGCATCAACCTCCAGGCTTTCAGGTTCTCTGTAGCTCGGGCTGAGCTTCTTGCCTTCGTCTGTTGCTTTCCAGTAGCGAGTAGAGGGATCGCGGCTGACAAGCCCCATCTTTTCAAGTGCTGTCATGGTGTCCACGTTGCACACGCGCTCGCCGTTGATTTCCACGGCGGCACCGTGAGAGACGCGAGCTCCCCACCCCTGGCTGAGCCAGAGCATTACTTTCTCTTGTGCCTTGCTTAGCTTGGGCTTCTTCACTCGCGGTTCAGCCTTGACGCTTGCAGGACCGGCAGCAGCGTTGGCCGCTTTGGTCAGCATCTTCAGATAGAAGGCGTACATCTCCTCAAATTCAGGCTCATAGCACTCTTCCCGTACGTCAGGCTTGTAGGTGATGTTCACCGTTACGGACGGATGAATCTTGGCTCGAGCACGGTAGATTTCGGTCGAGAACTCGCCAAACGAGTCATAGAGGCGACCGTCGACCTCTACAACTGCATGAGCCCAAGCGCCGTGACCATTCTTCACGGCCGTGACCATTTTGCAGGGTACGCCTCGGGAGGACAGGAAGTCGTAAAGTGCGGCGGCGAACACGCTGCAGGTGTCCTCTTGCGCATCTTTCCGGGTGCGTCCTAGTTTTGCTGCCTGGATTACTAAGGCGATGTCCAGCGAGTCCATTTTCAACCTCAATGGTGGATCTTCAGTTCGTAGGCAGCATCTCATGGTGCCCGTATCCTGCAAGGTTGGATCGGTGCAGGCCGTATTCTCCCACAGGCGATGTTTCTGCAAGCGGCTATGGAATCAAGAGCGTCTCCACTCACGCCAAGAGTTTCCGGGCTAGCCGTTGGCTACTGCATCCAGTGCAGAGGGTTCCATGATCAGCCGGCTCAAAAGTGCCTTCTGAGCGAACTTGTAGTGGCGGTCTGGCTTTCCGGTGTGAGGAACCAGGCCTGCAAGCCAGCTGGTGCCGGACCCCTGATAGCTGTGACATGCCTTGCGCATGATGTCGGCGACGTCACCGGAGATGCAGTAGGAGTTCAGGACGCGGTACCCGTCCTGGTGTTTGATCCAGAAACCGGCATCGCTAATCTGGCAGATCAGCGCGATCGCCCGCGCCACGGCTGTGCCCAGTTCGTCGCCACGAGCTCGCCCTGCAGCTGCGACCGCCGATAGAAGAGGGAAGACCTCGGCAATGATTGCGTTCGCCCAAGGCTCTTGCTTGGGGGTGCCTCTTGCAGCTGGCTTCCTCAATCCACTCGCTTGAGCCAAGGCTGCCGTGTCAGCACGTGCGGCATCGATCAAGGATTGGACTTCCTTGTTGCAGTCCGCGCAGATGTTGTGGCGTAGGTAGCTGCGATCAGCCTCCTGGATCCGGCCGTAGCGCCCGCTGCCGGACAGCATGCCGGTATGGCCGCAAAGGTACTTTCCTGGGACTTGGTTGCGAAGGTTCATTGCGGGGAAGCTCCCATGTGTTTGATGGGCTTCACCGTCTCATGGGATGCGAAATCTGCAACGGGCTATCCAAGGGGCGGGCAGGGGAGTGGAACACTTAGGGGGTTGATTTAGAGCGGAATCCAGTCATCGTTAGGCATGCATTTTAGAAGACTGGAGACGTGATGACTCTTGAGCAGCTTCATCGGTATTTGGGTGAATTGATCGCCACCGGTACACCCGGAAAACTGCCTGTTGTTTTCCCAGGTGTTGAGCTTCCAATTGAGGTTTGCGAGGCCATTTCAGTTGATGGTTCGTTTGAGGCTGATCCATTCCCGCTGACTCGGGGTTCGTATCAACTGTCTGAGACTGCAGTGATGTTGGTTGGTCGGGCATTCGATATCCGCAAGCTAGACAGCTCGCGTAACGCCTGGCACCTGGACCCCGTGCCACCAGCACCTGATCGTAGCTAGGACTCCATAGGTGGCGTTCGAACCTGAACGGCCACCTTTCACCGGTGGACTGGCAGGGCCAGGAGGTGCTCTGGCGGTGGTATCAGAAATCCCAATGGGAGCCGATCAGTGTCGCTTTCCCCTGCACAAACCCGACCTTGCAGGGCCCAAGGCCATCATCGACGCGAAAGTACAGGGCGCCTGCTCCGATCACGGTAATTTCCTTCTCTCCAGAGAACCGGATCTTCTCACCCCGCGGCTCACCGAACGCCATTATCCCCATCCCTACCTGAATGCGGCGATCGGCTGGGCACGCCACCGTATAGGTGGCCATCGCGTAGACGTACGTTTCCGCCCATTGCCAATCGCCGCTGCCGACGTCTACGTAACTAATTTGAGCTGGCATGAGTCGAGCCTTTGAACTGAACCGCGCTCTTCCACGAGGCCTGGATGCCCTGTTCCGTGGAGGAGAAGGAAACAGAGTTCAGGGCAAAATGTACGCTCCTTTTTTCGTGATCTCTGGCGATTGACGCTAAAGAGAAGCTATGAGAAATTTACTACTCGCTGTGTGGCCAGCGCGCATCCAGTTACTTTGCCTCTTAACCGAGGGCTGCTAAGCGGATACAGCCACCAACTTTCGAGTTGTTTTGCTTCAAAAGGGGACGTTAACTGGGTTCTCAGAAAACGGCTATCAGCTTTGACTGGTGGCCGTTTTTTTATGTCTAGTCTGTTGATCTTTCGCTCAAGTGCTCGCAGTGGTGCATTGCGAAGATTCTCCTCGGCGATAGCTTCCACCACGGAAATCGACAGAGCCGCACTCTCACCGCAGAACGCATGCTCCACCGGCATGCCTCTTTCCCGGACTGCAGCGAGCATCCGGTTGTAGTCCTTGTGGTCGGAGATGAAGCGCCCCTGGAGGATATCCCTCGCCAGCTCTGCAGCTACCTCTGAACGGGCGCGTGGGTATGTCAGCTGCGGCATGCGAAGACCTGCTACTTAAGCGTGGGTAGGTTCGCCATCACACATCTCGAAGTAATACCGAGCATGGACCTTCTCGTCTGGCCAGATCAGCTCGAAGGCGGCGCGGACTTTCTCACGGAACTGCTCCAGGGTGGATTTAAAATCCTCCGCGTCAAAGTGCTCCGAGCTGATCAGCCAGCCTGGTGCTGATACTTCCGCCGACTCGCCGCTGATACCAACGCTACCGTCACCGGATGTCCACAGGTGGAGCTTGCCTACTTGCTGGATTGCCATATTAGATCCTCTGTATTGCTGATAAGGGGCTTTCAGGCTTGGGCTGTGTGTTGCGATTGTTGCCCAGGGAGAGGGTTCTCCTCATTGTCCTTGGCCATAGCCCTCATCAACTCGCGGAGAGCTGCAAGGGTGTGACGGCTTCTCGGGCAGTGCGATACGAATTCCACTGACGGGGCATAGCTGTCTGCCTTCTCCGCCGGCGGGATGACCCTGATCAGGACGTCACCCTCGTGGTCCATGCACACGGAAAGGCGCCCGTCTGGGCTCATGTCTTCAGGCCGTTCAATCACTGTGCCGCCAGCAATACGGCCGCGGTGTTCTTCGACTCTCGAGGCTTTGCTGATTTGTCGTTCAATCTCGCTGTAGTCGTCTGCGGAGATTTGATTTGTGGCTACCAGCCCTAGGGCGAACCCTCGAACTTCGCTCAGATCCAGCTTTCCAGCTGCAAAGTGCCACCGGTACGACTGCAGGTAGTCCTGTAGGTGGTCAGCAGCGGAGGTCGCTTTATCGAGAAGATCTAGAACAGCGAGCTTTTCTGTTGAGGGGGTCATGTGGCCAGCCCAGATAGTGTGCGTGGGAAGAGCATCCCACAGAGTGGCAAACATGCAACGCAGGGGGGCGGCTGGGGGGCTACCCTGCAGTAGTTGGGGCAAGGCCATCAAGCTGGCCTGGGGTTGGCTCGTGGGAGGGCTCGTCGGTAGTGCACGAGTTTCCACACTGCGGACAGTCGGCGTAGCCAAAGCTCACGATGTCTGGCTCTGTTCCAGTCCACTCACAACGGGTACAGGCATAGGTCCAGCGTGGATCCCCAAGAACCTGCTCAGTGTTCGGTTTATAGGCCATGGCCACTCCTAGCTGACATACTCGATGGCGGAGTCGTAGAGGACTGTAGCGTCTTGCACAGCTTGGCGGCACGCGCGCTCTAGCGCAGTCTCGTCCTCTGGATCCAGTGCACCGTTGGCCACCATGCCGCAAACAAGCTCGTCGGCAATCTCGATGATGCGTTGCTTACGGGGAGTGATTGCGAGGTCGCTCATGATCGGTCTCTTTTAACGGCTGGTCTTAGGCTCTCACGAACCTCTGGATTAGCAAGAGCAGCCATGGATGTGGCTTGAGGGAAGCAATGCTGAAATGCTAATTTCGCTTCAGCCCTTTAGCCAGTGCGATCACTCTTTAGCTGAGAGCGCTGCTTTTGTTCGAAGATTCTTTGGTCAGCCATGTGGTTGATCAGGATGAAGCTGGTAAACCAGCACTTTTAGCTGAAACCTCAGCAGAGCCTAGAAGGTTTCCTTCTGGCTCACTCGGTGTCCCGCGTCGTTATGGCGTGCATCCCAAACTTCTCAACCCTATCTGGGGCTTTGGCCGCCAGGCTAGGGCTCCTTTGTTGCTGCCGGTCATCCGGCGTATCTCAACCCACTGCGGGCTACCTCCTGCATGGGGGAGACCGCGCTTCAAACTCAGGAGTACCTATGAAATCTGCAATTAAACTGGCTCTCGAAGCACTGGAACTGGCTGCCGAATGTGGTGGCGAACTCGACCACGACACCTACGTGGAGGCTCAACAGAAGCTCCAGGCCATGGCTGACGACGTCGTGAAATACGATCGGAAGATGGACAGTGAAGAAAGAGCCCCCGATGGCCATGACTACAATGAGCTGTTGTCGGTCCTCGGTCTTGCAACTGCGGAAAGCCAAGCTGCTGTAGCTCCTGCTGCAGTAGCTGCATAAGCCAACTCAAGCCTCATACCCTCGCCGGGATTTCTCCCAGCAGGGGGCAGTCCCGGCATCTCAAGGAGAAACGCCGTGTCTGCAAATTTGGTCACGAAGATTGTTGGAATGCAGAGCGCTATTGCCCTGGCCGAGCGCTGCATCAAGGAAAGCGCCTTTGTCGAGGTGACCCCTCTTCCTGATGATCTTTACGATGTAGGCGTCAAAAGGGATGCGGAGCATCTGCTTCACACCCCCTTGCCGGAAACTGGCGAGGAGTGATTTACAGCGAAGGCCCACCTGCTGGTGGGCCTTTTTGTTGTGCGCCAGGCATGGCGCGTAGTGCCGTGACTGGCGCTGTTCGGCTCACTGTGGTGGTGAGTCGGACGATTTGGAGGTGAAAGTCCTCTACACACCCGGCAAGGGGAAGTGTTAGCTGAAGGCAAGGGTGTCGCGG
>NZ_MACM02000128.1:0-24317 GCF_001675465.2 Pseudomonas sp. AU12215 | reverse complement strand
ACTGGACTGGATGCGATTGAGGTAGCCGTAGATGTAGATCTTCAGCAGGACGGCGGGGTGGTAAGCAGGCCTACCGGTTTCTGCGGGGATAAAGCCCTCGAAACCGAGCCGGGCAAGGTCGAGTTCATCGACGAACACATCGACCACCCGCACCGGGTTGGTGTCCGCCACGTAGTCATCCAGACTCTCGGGAAGCAGCACACTTTGGCCGCGATGCTCTCCTTGGATAAAACGCTTCATCGGCATCCCCCCGCTGATTTGAATCCATCAAATCACAGCAAGGTCGATGCCAGCGTTTTTACACAGTCTGGGCCAGTAGCGGACGTTCGACCTAATGCCCCGAATCGTCGACAATCGTTGTTAGAACGATTGTCTGCGGCTTGAAAGGCCGAGTTGTTGGCTAGCTAGCGGATGGTTACAGCCTGACCCGCGAACAGACGTCAACCTCTTATGTGATGGCTCTTATGAGTATCTACCGCCGAGACGATATACACCCTGAGTGGGAGCCGAACCCGTGGGACATGAAAGGGGCGGCTGTCGACGCACAGGAACTAGGCTTTCACGAACGCGCGATGAAACCAATCCCTTGGACGCGCGCTCCATGGAGCGATTTTCCTCAGTCAGGCATCTTTGGTCGTGATCGCGACTGGTTCGTCTCGAATGACATTGCCTTTTACGCGACATTCGACGGCGAAGAACTGATTCTGATCCAAAACACCTGGCATGGTTTCCCAGACCCTCCAGAATGGGGGCTGGCTTCGCGGCAGGCAGGTCAGGTCGGCGCTCCATGGTCACAATGAGGCCATTTCTCCAATTTGCCACATTCGTGGGTGATGCCGGAATCGCTGTAGCTTTCGCTGAACGGCCCGCTTAAGGCCCGGTCTTGGCCGCGTCGGCAGGTTCCGCTATGGGTCGCTAGCTGACTCAAGGAGGCGCCGGCTCGAAACCCGGCGCCAAAGTGGAAAAGGTCAAACCTCGGTCTGCTCCGCCATTTCTAGAGCGTCGTCGACCTCAATACCCAGATATCTAACTGTGTTCTCCAGCTTCGCATGGCCGAGCAGCAACTGCACTGCTCTCAGGTTCTTCGTTCTGCGATAGATCAGCGATGCTTTGGTTCTACGAAGCGTATGGGTTCCGTACAGCGTGGGGTCGAGACCGATTGTCGTTACCCAAGCTTTCACTATGCGGGCGTACTGCCTCGTGGATATGTGCGCTGAATGTCGAACACGGCTGGGAAAAAGGAAATCGTCGTTGCGACGGCGAGCGGCAAGGATCCAAGCTTCAACTGATGCTCTTGTCTGAGCGGTGATTTCGAACTGCACCGGCCGCTGGGTCTTCTGTTGCATGACGATTGCACGCGTCGATACATGATCACCGTGAGCGATGTCTCTGACGCGCAGCTTCGTTAAATCACAGGCTCGTAGCTTGCTGTCGATRGCRAGGTTGAACAGCGCCAGATCACGATCCTTGTTTGCGATTTCCAGYCGCACTCTGATAGCCCAAATGTCCCKRAGTCKCAGYGGTGCTTTCTGGCCGACCAGTTTGCCCTTGTTCCAAGGTTCGYGAGCTTTCTTTGTGGGTGTGGCCATGATTTGTCCTCCACATGAGTGAAGGACTAGGGTGCATCGCGCCTAGTCCCAGTGGCTCTCCGACCAGACTCTATGGCCGGAGATGCTCTTAAAACACTCATGTCGGATATTTCGCTTCCACCGCCGCTGACTCTCAGCGACTTCAGACTACTTTCAGATTCGCCGCTGATACTCCCCTCATCGAACGACCCCTGGGGGGATCACCATGACCCAGCACGAATGGAGCAGCCTGTTTCCATTCCACTTTGGCTCCGTCGCCGAGCGACAAGCTCGACTGACCTTGCGCCGCGAGTGCGACTCCGACCGCGAGGAGCTTGAAACCTTCATTCACGCGCGCTTCGAGTCCATCCACCACGCTGACGTCCACCACTATCTACCGGAGCTCATCGGGCTTCAGGATAGCCACGGGCGCTTGATCGCAGCCGCAGGCATTCGTCCGGCCAGTCACGGGCCGCTGTTTCTTGAGCACTACCTGGACGAGCCGCTGGAGGGCGTTGTGTCGCGGCTTGCAGGTAGTGCCGTCGGGCGTGAGCAGTTGGTCGAGGTAGGCAACCTTGCTGCCCTGAGTGCAGGCAGTGCGCGCGTAATCATCACTGCCGTGACCTGGCTGCTGGCTGCGCGCGACCTGCAGTGGGTCGCCTTTACCGGCGCCTCCACCCTGGTCAACAGCTTCCACCGATTGGGATTGGAACCAACCGTCATCGCCGAAGCAGATCCGCGTCGTCTGAATGGCGAACTGGCCAGCTGGGGCAGCTATTACGCGCAGCATCCACTGGTCTACGCAGGAAACATCGGTTACGGCCATGAAGAGCTGGAGCGCACGGGTGTGTACAAGCGCATGGGCTTCCCGATGCTGCTGCAGGAGGCCGGCCATGCCGCATGAACTGAATGCCTTTCGTGAGGTGCTGCAGGCGCACGCCACGGAGCATGCGTCGAAAGTGGCTGTACGCGGAATCACTGGCAACGTCACCTATGCGCAGCTTCTGGCTGAAGTTGAACGTCGCGAAGCATGGCTGCGAGAGCAACCCGAAGGGCCGTTTGCCCTCGCACTGGAGAACGGCCCCGAAGCGCTCTTTTGGGATCTGGCCGCGCTCTTGGCTGAGCGCCCTTGCGTCATCCTCCCGCCCTTCTTCAGTGCCGCACAGCGCCTGCATTGCTTGATGCAGACCCAGGCGACGCTCGCCGTTGCCAACGACTCCTTCGCAGAAGATCTGCGAGCAGCTGGTTTCACACCAGGCGAGCGTTTCTGGGAGCGGCCGGCCGTTGTCGACGCCGATCTACCTGCAGGCACTGCCAAGATCACCTACACCTCCGGTAGCACTGGGTCGCCCAAGGGCGTATGCCTGAGCGCCGCGTCACTGCTGTGCGTCGCACAGGAGCTCGAAGCGGCGAGCCGTCCCACCGAGCCCTCGAAGTACCTCGCAGTGCTTCCGCTGGCCGTCCTGCTGGAGAACCTCGGCATTTATGCTGCCCTACTGGCGGGAGCCGGCATCACGCTCTACCCGCAAGCGCAGATGGGCATCGGTGGCGCCAGTCAGGTCGACTGGAAACGCTTCCTCGGCACCATTGCACTTAGCGGCGCCGAGAGCCTGATTCTGGTACCGCAACTCCTGCTTGGCCTGGTCACCGCCATCGAGCGAGGCATGATGAAAGTCGGCCCCCTGCGTTTCGTCGCAGTAGGTGGTGCCAAAGTCGCGAGCAGCTTGCTGGAGCGCGCCGAAGCAGTGGGCCTTCCGGTCTTCGAAGGCTACGGGCTCTCCGAATGCGCCTCCGTGGTTTGCCTGAACCGCCCTGGTAATCAGCATCCAGGCAGCGTGGGCCGCCCTCTGCCGCACGTCCAGGTGCGTATCGCTGATGACGGGGAAGTGCTGGTTCGCGGTTCTACCCTGCTGGGCTACTTGGGCGAACCTTCTTTCGACGAGGAATGGTGGCCAACCGGCGATCTGGGCCATTTCGACGCCGCTGGCTTCCTCTACCTGGCGGGCCGCAAGAAGAACCAGTTCATCACCAGCTTCGGTCGCAACGTGAATCCCGAGTGGATCGAGGCCGAGCTTTCCCAGACAGGCGTAATCCTCCAGGCCTTCGTTCACGGCGAGGGGCTGCCGCGCAACTTCGCATTGCTCTGGCCCATCGACCCAAGCATCAGTGACGAACTCATCGAGCAGGCCGTGCAGCAATGCAACGCTGGCTTACCCGATTACGCACGGGTTCATGCCTGGAGACGCCTACCCAGCCCCTTTAGCGGTGCTGACGGAACCCTTACCAGTAACGGCCGACCGCGCCGCCAGGAAATCCTCCGTCGCCACCAGCCCCTCATCACTGAACTCTCGCAACTCTGAGGTCTGCCATGAACTTCTTCGATACTCTCCAATCAGCCACCACTCAGGAACGCCAGGCACTTTTCAGCGTCCCTGTCATTCGTGATGCCCTGGGTGGCGTTGTCAGCCTGGAGGGTTACATCGCCTTCCTCACTCAGGCCTATCACCACGTTCGCCATACTGTGCCACTGATGATGGCGTGCGGCGCTCGTCTGCCCAGCCGACTTGAATGGTTGCGCGGTGCAGTCTGCGAATACATCGAGGAGGAGTACGGCCACGAGCAGTGGATTCTCAATGACATCGCAGCCTGCGGAGGCGACCCGGAGCAGGTACGTAACAGCCGCCCCAGCCTACCGATCGAGCTGATGGTGGCCTTCCTCTATGACCTGATCGCCCGCGACAATCCTGTCGGCCTGTTCGGTATGGTCAATGTCCTCGAAGGTACCAGTATCGCCCTCGCTACCCAGGCCGCCGGCAGCATTCAGCAAGGACTTGGTCTACCGCCGACGGCATTCAGCTACCTGAGCTCCCACGGCGCGCTCGACCAGGATCACATGGCAACCTATCGCGAGCTGATGAACCGCCTGGATCGTCCGGAAGATCAAGAGGCGGTGATTCATTCCGCCAAGGTCGTCTACCAGTTGTACACCGATATGTTCCAAGGCCTACCGCGAGCCCACCAGCCAGAGGTGCAGCATGCGCTTGCGTGAATCGGTGGTGGTATTGACCGGTGCCAGCGGCGGCATTGGGCTGGAACTGGCCAGCCAGCTGTGTGCTGGTGGCGCCCGAGTACTGGCAATCAGCCGGCACCTTGGCGGTCTGGCGGTGCTCATGAACCGTTATCCCAATCAGTTGCGCTGGCACTCTGCCGATCTTCGTACCAGGAGTGGCCGGCAGGAGGTAGCCACCGCTGCCTGGGCCATGGGCGGCGTGAACGTGCTGATCAACGCCGCAGGCGTAAACCGCTTCGCCCTGCTTGAGCAGATCGATGAGGACACGCTGGACGACCTGCTGGATCTCAACATCAAGGCCCCCCTGCAGCTGACCCGCCTGCTGCTGCCATTGTTGCGCGAGCAGCCTCATGCGTTGGTGGTCAACGTCGGCTCCATCTACGGCTCCATCGGCTATCCCGGCTACGCGACCTATAGCGCCAGTAAGTTCGCCTTGCGCGGATTCTCCGAGGCGCTTCGACGCGAATTGGCTGATACCACGGTCGACGTACTCTACGCGGCACCACGTGCCACCCGTACATCGATGAACACTTCAGCCGCCACCGCGCTCAACCAAGCGCTGAAAGTAGGGATGGATGATCCGGTCGATGTCGCGCGGGCAGTGCTTGATGCGGTGCAACAGCAACGCAACGAGCTGTACCTGGGATGGCCTGAAAAACTCTTCGTGCGCCTCAACGGCATGCTGCCCGGCGTGGTTGACCGCGCGTTGCGCAAGCAGCTCCCACTGATCCGCCGTTACAGCGATGCCAACGCCAAGGAGCACAGCAAATGAAACGCCTGATACTCGCCAGCCTCATTGCCTTCTCCCCACTGACCTGGGCGCTCGATCAGACTGGCAACCAGCACCTCAGCGCGATCCAGCAACGTTGGGCGCAAATCCAGTACCAGATGCCTGAGGCGCAACGCGCAGCCGCTTTCGAAAAGCTGGCGGGCGACGCGGAGACCTTTACCCGCGAGCAGCCCCAGGCTGCGGAAGCTTGGATCTGGAATGGAATCGTGACTAGCAGTTGGGCCGGTGCCACGGGCGGGCTTGGTGCGCTTGGTAAGGTCAAGGCTGCCCGAGCAAGCCTGGAGAAGGCCCTGGCTCTCGATCCAAACGCTCTGCAGGGGTCGGCTTACACCAGCCTCGGCGCACTGTATGACCGAGTGCCTGGCTGGCCCATCGGATTCGGTGACTCGGACAAGGCAGATGAGCTGCTGCGCAAGGCGCTGCAGTTGAATCCGGAAGGCATCGACAGCAATTACTTCTGGGGTGACCATCTCTATCGCCAAGGGCATTACGTCGAAGCGCGTGCGGCTTTGCAGAAAGCACTGCAGGCACAGCCACGGCCCGGCCGTGAGGTGGCCGACCAGGGCCGACGCGGCGAAATCGATGCTTTACTCAAGACGATCAAGGACAAGCAGGACTAAGCATGCGGTTGCTGGTAGTCGAAGACGATCCCGCTCTGGGGGAAGGTATCTGCAACGGATTGCGCCAGGAGGGTTACACCATCGACTGGCTGCAGGACGGGGTGAGTGCATTGCACGCCTTGCAGCAGGAGACCTTCGATCTGGTCGTGCTGGATCTGGGACTTCCGCGCCTGGATGGCATCGAGGTGCTGCGCCGGTTGCGTGCTGGGGGCGATGCGGTGCCCGTGCTGATCCTGACAGCCCGTGACGCGACCGATGATCGCATCGCCGGTCTCGATGCCGGCGCCGACGACTACCTGGTCAAACCGTTCGACCTCAACGAGCTGAAAGCTCGCCTGCGTGCGCTACTGCGTCGCAGCGCCGGTCGCGCCAAGGTGCTGATCGAGCATGCCGGGGTGACACTCGACCCGGCCACTCGGCAAGTCAGCTACCAGGGGCATCCAGTCGTGCTGACCCCGAAAGAGTACCGGTTGCTCCATGAACTGCTGTCCCAACCCGGCAAGGTCTTCACCCGCGAGCGGCTCACTCAGCTCCTTTACGGCTGGGATGAAGAGCCCGAGAGCAACACGCTGGAAGTGAATGTCTATCACCTGCGCAAGAAACTCTTCAACGATCTGATCCGCACCGTTCGCGGCATTGGCTACCTGGTGGAAGGCAAAGCATGAGTTCGTTGCGCCAACGCACGCTCTGGCGAGTAATGCTGCTATTGCTGGTCGGTAC
The DNA here is from genome assembly GCF_001675465.2 of Pseudomonas sp. AU12215. NCBI lineage: Bacteria > Pseudomonadati > Pseudomonadota > Gammaproteobacteria > Pseudomonadales > Pseudomonadaceae > Pseudomonas > Pseudomonas sp. AU12215. The sequence continues at coordinate 17,549 of NZ_MACM02000128.1, read as the reverse complement.
CAGCCTGCTTGCGCTCTACAACTATCACGACAGCAGCCACGAGATCGACGAGATCTACGACGCCCATCTGGCGCAGAACGCGCGCCTCCTGCAAGGCGTCATGAGCATGCCGCTAGGCGACAAGGATCGCCATGCGTTGTACCTGGCATTCAATGAAGCATTGAGTCAGGCGGGCAAGCATCGCATCGGTCACCCCTACGAGAGCAAACTCGCCTTCCAGGTGTGGCGCATCAACGGTGAAGTCCTGGTACATACAGTCAGCGCCCCAAGCTTCACTCGTCCGCTGACCGAGCCCGGCTTTTCCAACATCATGGTGGGGGAGCAGCAATGGCGCAGCTTCGTGCTTCCCGTGCCAGAGCGCCAGTTGATGATCTGGGTCGGTGAGCGCAACGATGTGCGCAACGATCTGATCGGCCGCATAGTCCGCCACACCTTATTTCCCTTCCTGATCGGTAGCCTCGCGTTAGCGTTGCTGGTATGGCTGGCCATCGGCTGGGGGCTGCAACCGTTGCAGAACATGGCACGCGTCATCCGAGCGCGGCATGCAGAGTCACTGGAGCCACTGCAGCTGGTACCCCTACCTCGAGAGCTCGAACCCATGCAGGCGGCGCTCAACCGGCTGCTGGGGCAGATTGATGAGCTGCTGCGCCGTGAACATCGATTTATCGCCGACGCCGCCCATGAGATGCGTACGCCCCTGGCAATCCTTCGGCTGCATGCGCAGAACGCGCTTGAGGCCAGGAGCGATGTTGAGCGAGATAAAGCCTTGGAGTTTCTGGTTGGTGGTGTGGATCGTCTCAGTCGAGTGGTAAACCAGCTACTGACCATGGCGAGAATCGAGCCGCGACTCGGGCAACGCAACTGGGTGACGGTCGATGTCACTGCAGTGGCGACGGAGACATTGGCGGAGATGACACCCTGGATTTTGGATCAAGGCCAGGAACCGTCTCTGGAAATCACCGAGGGCGACTATCAGCTTCAAAGTGATGCAGGCGCTTTGGGCATTGCTCTGCAGAACCTGGTCGCAAACGCAGTAAATCACTCACCAGCTGGCGGTCGAGTCAACGTCACGCTACACCGTGAAGGCAACGCCATCGTACTGAACGTGGAAGATCAGGGGCCTGGCATCGACCAGGAAGACCTGGAGCGTGTCTTCGAACGCTTCTACAGCAAAGGTTCTGAGAACGGCGCCGGACTGGGCCTGTCCATTGTGGCGATGATCATGGAGCGGCTTGGAGGCAGCGTACAGTTGAGCAATCTACCCTCCGGCGGACTTCGCGCAACGCTGCGGGTCATTCCTGCTTCCTGAGCACTGATGTCCGCTACGGATCGGAATCGGGCAGTCTCGCTGTAGCGGCTTCTGCCTAGGCAGTTCACCTTCACTACCGACACTATTCTGAAGCCAAACCACCTCCGTTTGTCGAAGGCTGCGTGGCCACGAAGCGAAACGGCTAGAATGGCTAGAACGCCCGTATGCCGGGGCTTACGTGATGACTGACAGTCAACGCCCATCCCAGCTCTTCCAGGTCAGTTGCCTTGCCTGTTCGCTGAGCCGCCTTTGCCTTCCCGCCAGCCTGACCGAAGGTGAGGTTGCGGAGCTGGACCGCATAGTTCGCCGCAACCGGCCGCTGCACAAAGGGGAGTACCTATTTCGAGCCGGCGAACCGATGCGGCAGGTATTCGCCTTGCGTTCGGGAGCGCTGAAGACCTACCTGCTTGAGTCCAATGGTGATCAGCAGGTGACCGGCTTTGTCCTGCCCGGCGAAATGATTGGGCTGGATGCAATTGGGGCGCCGTCCTTCCGAGGGTTCGCGGTGGCTCTGGAGACTTCGCTGGTATGCGCCATCGACCTGGAGCAATTGGAGGACCTCTCCGGACGCATTCCCGGGCTGCGCCACCAATTACTGCATATCCTCAGTCAGGGTATCCACGGCGAGCACGAACACATTCGCTGCAACCGCGAGCGTGCCGAGCAGCGGCTGGCCCAGTTTCTGCTGAGCCTGTCGGCGCGCTACCAGCAGCGCGGACTGTGCCAGGACCGTTTCACGCTGTGCATGACGCGTGGTGATATCGGCAATTACCTCGATCTGACCCTGGAAACCATCAGCCGGTTGTTCACTCGCTTCGTGCAGACGGGCCTGATCGCATGCGAGGGTCGGGAGGTGCATTTGCTCAACCACCAAGAGCTTTGCCGATTGAGCGGGATCGAGGAGCAAGGTGCCGCAAGCGAAAATCGCTGAGTCTGCCCGCCTGGAGTTGCCCTCTTCAGCCGCCAGAACGCCTGTTTGATTCGCATCAAAGCGCCGCGGCCTTCCCCGGCGGAGGCTGCTCCGAGCGTGCCAGTTGGTGCTGGCGCCGCCGGAGGTCACCATGCGCCCAGACAGAGCGTTCCCCCTAGCACCATCCCGTATGCCAGCCAGCAGCACCGACTTTCTGATTGCCCGGCTCATTGGGTTGCAAGTGGATTATCTGTACACCGCACAATGCATCGAGAGCGCCAGTGACGGTGAGGCGCTGCACGACCTGCGCATCACGCTGCGAGGTGTGCGCAGTCTGCTGCGTCCGCTGCGCCAGTGGCCGGAGCTGGCGGTCCTGGATCAGGCCGCCGCGGCGCTGCTGACGAGCACCAGTGGCTTACGGGATGCCCAGGTACTAGCTCAGGAACTGGAGCGACTGGGCTGGCAGGCAGAAGCCAGCAGACGCCGGGCGTATGTGGAACAGAGCGTTCGGCTGTGTTTGCGCAAGCCAATTGCCAAACGAGTGCTCGGTGAGCTGGAGCGTTGGCCCGCCGCGTTTCGCAAGATCCGCTCCGGCAGCGATCTCAAGAACATTCGCAAGCTCGTCAGGCGTCGGGTGAAACGCGATCTGGTGCAGCTTCGCGAGGTGCTGGAAAAATCCCACGATAGTCCCCACGACTGGCACGCCATTCGTCTGCGCATCAAGCGCGTGCGCTACCTGTGCGAGAGCTATGCCAACTGGGTCAGGCCAGACGATGCACTGCTGAACGACCTCAAGCGCGCCCAGTCGATTCTGGGCAATGAACATGACCTGAGCCTGTGGTGCACCAGCGGCGACAAGGACCAGTCGCTTCGTCCACTGATCAACGGGTGGCTCTCAGCCAGGACGGAAGCCCAGCACGAGGTGCAGACGGTTTTGGCGGCGCTGCTGGAACGGCTGACAACTTCCAGAAAGGAGAGAAAACACGTCCCACCGCTGAAGCCGGTGAAAGGTTGACGAGCCCTCTGCGGCGGCCGGTTGGCAGCCGGAGGCGATGAGATTACCGCCATTTGATCACGATCAAATTCACCCAACCTTCGCGGCGTACAAGTGAGTCAGCGGCTTACCCGCATATCGGCACTGCGCCAGGAGGTTTTCATGTCCAGCCACTCCCAAGCCAAAGACGATGGTCTCGATGAACACTGGGTCGAGGCCTTACCGGATGGAACCCACGTACTGATCCGCCCGTTGCGGCCGGAGGATCGCCAGCGTGAAGCGGATTTCATCGCGCACTTGTCGCCCGAAGCGCGTCACTTCCGTTTTCTCTGCACCATGAAAGAAGTCAGCCCCTCGTTTCTGAACCAATTGATGGCGGTGGATTTCAAGGATAGCGTCGCCTACGTGGCCCTGACGCACCAGAATGGGGAACTGGTAGAAATCGGCATCAGCCGGTACGCACGTTGCGCCGATTCCCACCAGTGCGAATGTGCGGTCACCGTGGCGGATGCCTGGCGTCATCGCGGGCTGGCCGTGGCGCTGATGCGCCATCTGATCGAAACGGCCAGGCAGCAAGGGCTACAGCAGATGTATTCGGTAGACGCAGCAGCCAACAGCGCGATGCACGAACTGGCGCATTTCCTAGGCTTCACCAGCCGCCAGGACCCAATGGATTCCACCCAGACCATTCACACCCTGCAACTGCAGCCGGCGCCGTGAGGCGGGGAGGCAACAATGCGCACGCAACTTCTCTGCACCAGCGACGGCCGCTGCTACGTCCAACTCGATCAATACCGGGTGCCTTTTGCCAATGAGCGTCAGGCCCGAGACTATCTGGAGCAACTGCATCAGCGCCTTACGGCGCCACATGCATGGCCCCAGGTGCAACGCTCGGACCCTGAACGCCGGCGCGCCGGCTGAGCCTGCTCACCGGGCCGCTGTCATGGACGCTGAGCCATGGGCCCGCCCTTTGCTGGGGATTCGACCCAGAGCGAGCGAAGGTCGCAGATGATGTGGGACGGTTCGCCGATCGATACCAGACACACTCGGTTTTCCCAGCGATCCCAGAGAAACACGTACTGACTGTCGCCACCGGCAGGCGTATAGCGCAACGCAATCCAAGCGACGCAAGCAATCGCCCAGACGGTGAACAGCGCGACGAGAAACGCCAGCACTTTCATGATCCAGCCTCAGGGTCGAACAGCCAGGATGCCGGAGTTCACCCGGTACAGCGCCTGCTCCGTGGTACTGCCGATGACTTTCGCCAGCCCGGCGTGATAGAGCGTGCCCATGACGACGACATCCATGTGCTGTTGCTCAGCGAACTCGGCGATCACCCGCGTGGCGCTGCCTTTGACGAAATGCTGGCATAGCCGCCCCACATTGAACTGGCTACCGATGCGCTCCATCTGCTGGCGCGAGCGTCCCGCGGCCAGCTCCGCGACCTCCGGCGTCCAGGCCACCGGTCCGGCTGCATAGGCCAGGAAGCCGGCGCTGACGTCGTAAGCCTGCAGCAAGTGAAGCTCGGCATCGCATTGACCTGCGAACTGTTGTGCCATTTCGACGATACGCTGGTTCAACTGGTCGACCTCCGGATCATCCTGGGAGAGATCAATGGCGGCGACCACCTTGCGCGGCAGAGGATGAGTGGCCTGGCTGACCAGGTGGAGCGGCACAGGCGACTGGCGCAGAAGCTGCCAATCCAGCGGATGAGTCAGCGCACGGCTCAGCGCGGGCTCATAGCGCGTGTCCTTGAGCAGCAGATCGATGTGATGCCGCCGGACCAACGCAATGATGTCCTCCAGTGCGTCGTCACTCCAGACGGCCTCGGCGCTGGCATCGATCCCATGACCACGCAACAGCTCCAACTGATCGTCGAGCCAGATGCGCTGCCGCTCCTGGATCTCTTCGCGAACTCTCTGCCGGGCGTTGTAATCGAGCACCGACAGACCAGTTGGCAGGCTTCCCAAAACTACGATGTGCAGGCGCGCATCGAAGGCGCCCGCCAGTGCCTGAGCGCGGGCCAGCGCCGGGGAATAGTGGAGATCAGGGTCGCAGATCAGCAGCAGGCGAGCATAGGCGTTCATGAGGCCTCCGGCGCATAGCGGTTGGACGTGTCGCTATGAGCCTGTGCTTGCCCAGGATGTCGTACTTTGATGCCGATCAAATGCGTCCGCTCAAGCGATCGAAGCGCAGTACCGGGCCGTCTGCAGCTGACAGGGACGTACTTCCCGCTCCCGGCAGCGCGCACTCGGCCCGTACCCAGATTCGATACGCCGGGACGCCATGCCATAGACAAAGACGGGCGGCCTTCAGCGCCAGCGGTGCAGGCGCGGAGCAGTAGACCAGGTCGGGCAACTGCCGGCTCAGCTGCGCTCTCAACCGCTCCAGAGGGCAATCCTCGACTGGCGAGGTCAGCAACCCCAGCGAATGCAGCCAGCGGCGGCAATCGTCGGGCAGGCACGCCTGGCTGGATGCGTCCTCAACCAGCACCAGTTGTACCCAGGGCAGCCAGCAGGCGAATTCGTCGATGGCGGCTGCCACGGCCAGGATTCCAGCATTGCAGGCAAAAACCAGCAGGCGGGAAACGCCAAACGGCAACGGCCAGCCCACCCCCAGTGGGCCGCGATAAAGCAACGGGCCATCCGTGCACAGCGGCACTCCGCGCCGGCTGGCCGCCAGGATGCAGAGACGATCACGCCCCGGCAGACTGACGTAGTTGAAGGCCCTGGCAGCTTGTACACGATCATCCAGCAAGCAGTACTGGCCAGGAATGATCGACTGTGTTTCGTCATCGTCCAGCTTCACACGCAGGCATTGCGTCGAGTCCGAGATGGACAGCTCCTCCAGCACCCGCGCGCGGCCAATCGTCTGCCATTCCATGCCGCGCCTCCACGGCAACCGCCGGCAGGGTACGCCGGCTTTGACTCAGGCTAAGAAGCCGCAGGCCAATCACCTTGATCGCCATCAAGTTACGTCCGGGAAAATCAATGTGACCGCCGGAGCGGTATTTGATCGGCATCAAAGTCGGACGGTATCAGGGTCGCAGAATCGAACGGCCTCGCCAGTGAGGCGATCCTTTTTCCTGCGGAGGAATTCATCATGTCCGAGCCCGCTAAAAAAGTACTTGTCAGCACCGTTCCCCAACAACCGACAAAGCCTTCGGAGTCGCCCGCCAACCCGTTCCACCCGTGGCGTCCTTTCGATAGTCTGCGCCGCCAGATCGACAGCCTCTTCGACGACTTCGGCCGCGCGCCGCTAAGGCTCCCCTTCAGCCACAGTCCGTTCGATGCCGACCAGTTCTGGCGCCGCGAACCTTTCTCCCATGGCCTACCCGCAGTGGACGTCAGCGAGCAGGCGGATGAGTTCCGAATCAACGCCGAGTTGCCCGGCATGGACGAGAAGGACATCGAGGTCAAGCTGGCCAACGGCAGCCTCATCATCAAGGGCGAGAAGAAGGAAGAGAAGAACGAAACCCGCAAGGAATACCACCTCTCGGAACGCCGCTACGGAAGTTTCGAGCGAGTGTTCCGCCTCCCCCGCGAAGTGGACCCCGAGAAGATCCAGGCACGCTTCAGCAAGGGCGTATTGCAGGTTCAGTTGCCCAAGCGGGCGGAAGCAGTGCATCCGGAGAAGATCATTCCGGTCAAGACCGCCAAGTGATGCGTTGGCGCTCCCGCCGGGAGCGCCCTCTCCCTGACGGCATGAGAACCAGGGCGATACCACCCCATTCAGGGTGGGGCTGCGCAGCGACGGTGCTGGTCTCCGCCGCTCGATCCTGCCCGTTCATGCTTGCGAGGTGCACCATGAGCCAGATCCAGAAACTGCTGCTGATCGCCCATCCCGACCGTCACGATACCCCGGCTTTGCAGCGTGCCACCGCCCTGGCAGGGCAATGCGGGGCCAGCCTGCATGTCATTGCCTGCGTGGAGCCGTTCGCCACCTTCAGTCTGCTGGCCAGGCACGTACAGAACGATGCGCGTGAGAACATGCTGATAGCCCAGCGCGAGCGTTGGGAAAACGAATGCCGTTTACAACGTGGTCGCGGCGTGGGCGTGGAGATGACCTCGTCCGTCCTGTGGACGACCGATCTGCGTACCGATCTGCTACAGGCCATCGGCGAACTGCAGCCGGACCTGGTGATCAAGGACATCCAGCATGAGTCTGCTTTCAAGCGCTCCTTCGCTACTCCACTGGACTGGTTCCTGTTACGCGAGTGCCAGCAACCGCTGCACCTGGTGCACAGCGCGCAGCATCCCCTGCCCCGGCGCATCGTTGCGGCGGTCGACCCGGCAGATCCACGAACCCTGATCAACGGTATCAACGATCGCATCATTGCGGCGGCCAATGGCCTGGCGCTGCAATGCAACGCACAACTGCACCTGCTGTACATCTATGACTGCATGCCCGCCTACATGGCCAACCGTGCGGAAGGCGCGGTGGCCTGGGTCGACCTGGTGGAGGATATGCGCGCCTCCCTGCACCAGGCCTTCGTCCACCTGGCGGACGATCATGGCGTGCCGCAGGAGCGACGCCACTTTCTGATGGGGACGCCACTGCGCGGAGTTTCACGCTTCGCCCAGGAGAACGAGATGGATGTGGTCGTGATGGGCCGCGTGCACCGCACTGGCGTAGAGCGATTAATTGGCAGCACCACGGAGCATGTCCTCGACCAGATTCCCGGCAGCGTACTCGCAGTGGGGGCATGACAAGACATCGAGGATGGAGTGGCAATCGCAGATTTTGATGGGCATCAAAGTCACGCAACGCACCCCGTTCCAGCCTGCACTTGAAGTGGGCCGCGCCAGAGGCGAAGACCATGGACCAGTATCATAAAGTGTTCTTCATCGCCGCCCCTCACTGGCGGCAATCGGCCGCCTATCGAAGAGCCTTGGCGATTGCCCGTAGAAGTCATGCCGCGTTGCATATCGGCATGTTCCTCGAACCACGCCTGGGCATGCCGTTTCTTTCCGATCATCTGCGCGACGAACTGCTTGAGCAATGCCGCGTCGACGTCGAGCGTGACGCGCACGAGCTACGCAGCACCGGGATGGATGTCACCTGCGAAACCCTCTGGAGCGCCGAGCCCTGCCGGGAGATTCTTGATCGCGTGGCGACGCTAAAGGCGGACTTGGTGATCAAGAACGTTCATCACGAGGCGGCATTACGCAGGGTCTTTGTCACACCGCTGGACTATCGCCTGCTCAGAGCCTGCCAGGTTCCATTGCATCTAGTGGCAGAAGCAATCAATCCGCTGCCGCTGAAGGTGGCCGCCGCACTGGATGTCGCCAGACCGGAGCTGCTAGCTAGCGGGCTGAATGAAGGGATCATCGAAGCCGCGCGCAATCTGGCAAGCCTGTGCGGCGCAGAACTGCATTTTCTCCACGCCTGCGACCTGCCGAGCGCCATCGACTACGACTCGGCCACGCTGAGCAGCAGCTGGGACTCCAGCTATGCCGAGCAGGTCCGCATCTCGCTCTACCGCACCTTCAACCATCTGGCCGACCGCTGGCACGTTCCCATGGAACACCGCCATTTCGTCCTCGGCCCTGCCACCCAGGGCATTGCCAACTTCATGGACGACCATCGGATCGATGTCGTGGTCATGGGCATGCAGAGCCGGCTGGGGCTGGACCGCATCCTGGGCAGCACCACCGAGCGCCTGCTGTACCGCATGTCAGGTGGTCTAGTGGCAGTCGGCGCGGACGCGACCGGCCATCCCAGGCTGCAACCTGGCAGCGCGGAACAGCCATGACCGGGGTGACGGGCTCTCCCCTCGGACCGAGGGTGCGCTGAGGAGTCGCCACGCAGCTTAGAGGGAGACTCGACGATGCCACTCGGCCAACGAAGATGCTCGACGCGCTGAATTTCACTCATGGTGCGGTGGCACTGGGCATTGGCATGCTGGTGGGCCTGGTGCGCGAGCGCAGGAAAGGCCAAGGCAGGAGCGGTGCCACACATGGCCTGAGAAGCTTCGCGGCCGCGGCCCTGCTGGGATTCACCAGCATGGCATTGCTTGGCCCAGTACTGGTGGGCGTCATGGGCATCGCGCTTTGCCTGCTGTTGTGTGTTTCCTATCGCGACCAGCCCTGGGGAACCGGTATCACCGGGGAAATCGCCATGCTGCTCGTGCTCTTGCTGGGGGCACTCAGTGCCACGCAACCCGAGCTGGCAGCGGCCGTCGGGGTGTTGATGACCATCCTGCTGGCCTTGCGCGACGAACTTCACCGCTTCGTGCTGCAGCAGTTGAGCGAAACGGAAGTCCGCGATGGCTTGATCCTGCTGACGGTCGCCCTGGTCGTACTGCCGCTGACGCCAAATCGATTCATTGGCCCCTTTGAGGCCCTCAATCCCCGCACCATCTGCACACTCACCCTGTTGTTGATGGGGGTGGAGGCCCTCGGGCACATAGCGTTGCGCATGACCAGTGCGCGTTACGGTATCGCGCTAGGAGCGATCGCCTCCGGATTCGCCTCCGGCGCTGCAACCATCGCAGTGATTGGCCGGCAGGCCAAGGCGGCGGGCAATTCGCACAGGGAGTACGCTGCGGCGGCGGTGCTATCCAACTTGGCGACTATCGTTCAGTTCGCGCTGGTACTGATCGCCATCGATGCACGGTTCCTGACGCTGGTCTGGCCATCGATGTTGCTTGGTGGGACGTCGGCCGCTGTCTTCGGATTAGGCTTGATTGCCCCATGGCGAGGTTCGAGCACCGACCAGCCCGTCCCCACCAACAAACGGGTCTTCAATCTCAAGGGCGCACTGGTCATCACTGTGGTGCTGACCGGCATTTCGCTGTTGTCCTCCGCATTGCTGCACCTGGCGGGCGACAAGGGTGTCTTTGCGGTAGCCCTCGTCAGCGGACTGGGCGACGCCCACGCCGCCATCGCCTCGATTGCATCGCTGGTCGCATCAGGTCAAATGTCCATCACTCAGCTCGCCCCCGCAGCCCTGACGGCACTGAGCGGTAACACCCTCAGCAAGTGCCTGCTCTCTTGGTGGAGCGGCGGTGCTGCTTATGGGAAGTACGTGACCGCCGGCCAGCTTCTGGTTCTTGCATCGTTCTGGTTAGGGCTGTTCGTCTGACTGAAGAGGGCCTAAAGCTCAATTAGGGCAGAAAACGGCCAATAGCGGACGCTTAAAGTGGAAAATGAATCTGCACTCTTGCCCGACATCCCGCCCCGCACACCGCTCTAGTTCAGGCCCTGGTCTGCGCCTTATGGAATATCTTGAACAGCTCCGCCTGCGACTTAACTTTGAGCTTGGCGTAGACGTGGCGACGATGGACCTTCACTGTCTCGGAGGAAATGTCGAGCTTTGCCGCGGTTTCCTTATTGGAGCAGCCACTCAAGACCAGCCGGATGACGTCCAGTTCGCGGTCGGTTAACGGGGTTCCCAGGCGCGTCATCATCTCTTCCAGATTTCCCTGCCAGTGCCCACTCGATGAGTTCGGCGGCTCGCTGACGCCGGCCTCGAAGAACAGACGTTGACGCATTAGTCCGCAGACCCAAGGGCGGACCAAATCCAGTAACGCGATCTGCTGCGGCTCGAAGCGCGTGCGGCTGCCCAGAGACAGGCACACAGTGCGTCCGCCGCTCAAGCAGACGTTGTACTGCACCTCGTCCTGCACCACGTTGTGGGTGAAGTACAGCCGGTAGTACTCAGTATCGCCGAAGCACTCCGGCGCCACCTCGGTCAGGCGGAACAGGCCGCTCGCCGGCCTCTCGCGGTTGGCGATGTAGAACGGGTCGAGCAGATACAGGCCCTGCACATAGTCGTGGAACAACGGATCGGGCCCGCCGCCCTCGTAGGGGCTTTCGGCGAAGATGCGCGGGCGCTCGTCGCTGAACAGCAGCGCCACCCAGCTGCCGAGCTGCACATGCTGGTGGAGCACATCGGCCAGCGCGCGCCAGAAATCCGGCTGGTCCAGGCGCTCGGCGAGCTGCCCGAAAGCGCGGTGCCAGGCTACGTCCAGGAGCGTCAATTCCATGCATGTACCCCCAGGGTTAGCTAAACGGCGGAATAGGAAATTCGATGGCGGCTCGCATACTTGCACTGGCCTGGCGCAGATGTCACCGACTTTTCCGCCCGGCCCCGGTTCATCGACAAGGTCCGAACAATGAAGCTTGAACTCGTGCAACAGGCCGCCCGCGACGGCGACACCCGCTACAACCTCCACCGCATCCTGCAAGCCATCGCCGGCTGCTCGCCGGACACCGATATCGTCATCTTCCCCGAAGCACAGATCACCGGCTTCCTCAATGCGCAGAACATCGCCGCCAACGCCGAAGCGCTGGACGGCCCTAGCGTTTCGGCCATCCAGCGCGCGGCACGCGAGCGCGGCGTGGCGGTGGTGGTCGGGCTGATCGAGAACGACGGCGGCCAGTTCTACAACACCACCGTATTCGTCGCCCCCGAAGGGCTGCTGTTGAGCTATCGCAAAACCCACCTGTGGGTCTCCGAACCGGGGCTGGTACTGCCCGGCGACCGCTACGCCACCCTGCAATGGCGCGGCGTGCGAATCGGCCTGCTGATCTGCTACGACAGCGAGTTCCCGGAAAGCGCCCGTGCCCTGGCGGAGCTGGGCGCCGAGTTGATCCTGGTCACCGATGGCAACATGGAGCCCTACGGGCACGTGCACCGCACCTCGATCGCCGCGCGCGCCCAGGAGAACCAGGTGTTCGCCGCGGTGGTGAACCGCGTGGGCGATGGCGAGGACGAGATCACCTTCGCCGGCTGCAGCGCCGTGGTCGATCCCTTCGGGCATACCCTGTTCGAGGCCGGTAACCGCGAGTGCCGGCACTTCGTCGAACTGGACTTCGGGCAGATCGCCCGTGCCCGCGAGCTTTACGACTACCAGGCGGAGAAGCGCTTCCGCCTGCCGGGGGAACGCATCGAGCACGCCGATGGGCGTCATGAACTGTTGATTCCCTGACCCCAGCGCTTTTCGCTACCTGCCAACAAAAACAGACTGCCGGCCGTCCACAGCAGGACAGGCCGGCCAGGAGCCCTGCATGAAACACCCGCTTCTCTTCTCGTTTGGCCTGGCCTCCTTGCTCGTGCTGGGCAATGCTAAGGCCGAGCAGCCGACCGTGCACCTGTACAACTGGTCCGACTTCCTCGCCCCAGACACGGCCAAGCAGCTTCAGGCCGCCGCCGGGATCACCCTGGTGCAGGACGTCTTCGACGATGCCGAGGTGATGCAAAGCAAGCTGATGGCTGGCCGCAGCGGCTACGACGTGGTCATGGTCCCGGACGACCTGCTGCCCAACTTCGTCAAGGCCGGTGTGTTGCAGGAACTGGACCGCACGCAGCTGGCCAACTGGCCGCACCTGGACCCGGAAGTGCTGAAGAAGCTGCAGGTGAACGACCCCGGTAACCGCTACGCGGTACCCTACATGTGGGGCACCACCGGCATAGGCTACAACGTCGACAAGGTCACCCAGGCGCTGGGTGCCAACGCGCCGGTCAACTCCTGGGACCTGATCTTCAAGAAGGAAAACATCAGCAAGCTGAGCGCCTGCGGCGTGGCCATGCTCGACGCGCCGGTAGAGATCATCCCCATCGCCCTGCACTACCTGGGCCTGCCGCCCAACAGCAAGAACCCGAACGACTACGACAAGGCCGAAGCGCTGCTGCGCGACATCCGTCCGTACATCCGCTACTTCGACTCGTCGAAGTTTCCCTCCGACCTTGCCAACGGCAACATCTGCGCGGTGGTCGGCTGGGGTGGTTCGGTGTACAGCGCCCAGCAGACTGCCGAGCGTGCCCACAACGGCATCAGGATCGCCTACAGCATCCCTCGCGAAGGCGCGCCGGTATGGATGGAGAACATGGTACTGCTGAAAGATGCGCCCCATCCGCAGCAGGGGTACGCGTTCATGGACTACATCCTGCGGCCTCAGATCACCGCGCAGAATTCCAACTATGTGGGCTATCCCAACGGCAACAAGGACGCCACCGCCCTGATCGACGCCCCTCTGCGCGACAACCCGGCGCTCTACCCGTCCAAAGAGATCATGAGCACCCTCTATCCGCTGGAAACCCTGCCCCTGCGGCTTGAACGCGTGCGTACGCGCAGCTGGACCAAGATCAAGACCGGCACCTGATCGGCCTGGAGTCAAAGCAAAAGAGGCCGATTTCTGCTGGTTGTTGCCGGCAGGAATCGGCCAAAGGCGGACATTGCGTCCGCGTTTAGTCCAGAGCCTCCGCCCCCTAAGGTTTCCGAAGCCAGTTGGTCGACTAAAACGACGCCATCGTCAAGCCAACGTTGTCCGTGTTTCAAACTTCCGTCGTATTGCCCATCCGTCGTCATGAATCGACAATATCGCCGACTGAGGAAGGGGTGATTAGCCATGATTCTTCGCGGTATGGCGCAGATGCATATCGACGATCTGCCCTCCAGACTCCAGATACTGGTCCGGGAACTCTCAGGCTCGGAGGTGTTGGGTTTCGTCTGGGTGGTCTTCTACCAAGGGCGTATCTATGGTGCCTACCCCAGTGCCGATCTGGCATTGCGCAAGGTAACCGAGATCGAGCATTGCATCAGCGAAGACGAAATTCCTACAGCGCAAGGTTAACGTCCGCCGTTCTCCAAGCACTCATCCAAACCGACGGTACCCAAAATGCTGCCTCATGCTCCGAAGCCTCGCAGCGCGACAAGGGCGCGACTACATGTGCTGCGTGGGCGTGTCGGGCTGGGGCTGGTTGCAGGCCTTTCAGTGCTGGCGGGAATGACCGATGCGATCGGCTTTCTGGCCACAGGTGATTTCGTCTCCTTCATGAGCGGCAATACCACACGCCTGGCCGTCGCTGTCAGCGACCATGATCCAGCTACCTTGTGGCGACTTTCGCTCGCGGTGATCTGCTTCGTTGCCGGTAACGCATTCGGTATCGTCCTGGCTCGTTGGTTCAAGCGACGCGCCGCTCCCCTCCTCCTCGTTGTTGCCGCTCTCCTTGGATTTGCTGCTATTTGGCCGGCGGACTGCAGGCTTCCTGCTTTCGTATCGGCGATCGTTTCAATGGGGATGCTGAACGCGGTAGTGGAGCAAGTGAATGGCATGGCCATCGGCCTCACTTACGTGACAGGAGCACTGTCTCGCTTTGGCAGAGGCCTGGGGCGCTGGCTGTTAGGGGAGCGGCCCAATGGCTGGCGGGTGCAGCTCGTTCCCTGGAGCGGGATGCTGCTGGGAGGCGCAGCGGGGGCGCTGCTGGAGCAGCATTTAGGTTTAATGGCCATGGCGGTGAGTTGTGCGCTGGCATGCACATTGGCCGTGACCGTCCACTTCGTCCCTCGCCCTTGGCAGTTGGGCTTCATGCCCAGATAGATAGTGCTCGACCGCTCCATCCAACCGCACTTCCTCATCAAGTATCCGCTACTAACCGTCGGAGGAGCACTATGGGACGCTCTGGATTCAGTAGGCCAGAGTGAGCAGGGCACCAGCGAGAGCGGGCGGCATTACCAGCACTCCAAGACAAAGGAAGCGCATGGCGCTCACGTGTTCACCCTCTCGGCGAATTGCGACGAGCCACAGCAAAGTGGCCAGTGACCCGGTAATGGAAAGATTGGGGCCCAGGTCAACGCCGATAAGCAATGCCGCAGTAGTTTGCGTGGGCAGGTCGACCACATTGCCCAGAGCCCCTGCTATCAACCCGGTGGGGAGATTATTCAGGGGATTGCTTGAGATGGCGGCGGTCACCCCGGCCACCCAACTCGCACGGGAAGCTGAATGGTTGGCGAAAGCCGCAAGACGATGCGCTAGCAACTCGATCAAGCCGGTTTGCGCAACGGCCTCCACCAGTACGAACAGCCCTGCTACCAGTGGAATTACGCCCCAGGCAACGTGCTGCAATACGGGCTGCGGACTGCGACGCTGCCTTAGTTGAATCAACGCAGTGGTCGCTATGCCCGCGCAGAAGGTGGGAAGCCCCAATTGCAGGTCAAGCGCCGAAGCCGTCAGCAGCACTGACCCTGTCAGCACAATGCCAAGCGCGCATAAACGAGCGCCAGCGGACAAGGGAGCCAGTTCCACCGCTACTGCCAGTGGCTTTTGCAACTGCTTGCGTTGCGAGAGGCGCAATGCCAGGTAGGTCAGGCTGATCGCTGCAAGTGAAGGCAGGCTGAAGTGCGTGAGCCACTCCCACAGCGGCGGCATATGACGACCGAACACCACCAGATTGGCCGGGTTGGAGATCGGGAGCACGAAGCTGGCTGCATTGGCGATGAAGGCACAGATGAACAGGTAGGGCAGCGGTTCGGCTCTCGTTGCCTTGCAGGCCGCGTAGACGGCCGGCGTCAGGACGACGGCGGTGGCATCGTTCGACAGAAAAATCGTGACCAGGGTGCCAACCAGAAACACCAGGTCGAACAGGCGCTGTCCTGAACCATTGGCATGTCGGGCTGCATACCTGGCCAACCAATCGAATAGCCCCTCCTGCCTTGCCTGCTCCGCCAGCACCATCATACCGATCAGGAACAGGTAGACGTCGCCACCTTCAGCGATCGCCTTGAGGGCAGTGGACAGCGGGATGAGTCCGAGGACGATGAGAATGACCGAGGCCGCAGAGGCCCAGACATACTCGGGCACGCGCCACGGACGCGAGATGACGCAACCGGTAGCGAGAGCGGAAATGGCCCAGATGGGCACGTCAGAAGTGGCTACGGACATTCGATGACTCAGTCACGAGCGGCAAGTCGTCCGGAGCATTGACGATTTTGCGCGTTTCCGGCATTGCAAACCCAAGCAAGAGAAACGCCGCACTCGCAATGGCTGCGAGCGTCAGGAAGGCTGCGTCATACCCCTTCGCCTGGACGACGAACCCGGCGATCCCGGGACTCAAGGCGGCTCCCAGACCGAACACGGTGGTCAGCGCTCCCAGGCTGACGTTGAAGCGTCCGGTTCCTTCAGTAAGGTCTTTCACCACGATGGGAAACAGTGCCCCCAGAATTCCGGCCCCGATGCCGTCGAGCAGTTGGACGCCAACCAGCCAGTAGGGATCATCGGACACGACATACAGCGCGCCGCGCAGCGGGAGGATAAAGAACCCCGCCAGAAGCAGAGGCTTGCGTCCCCATTGATCGGCGCGAGCGCCAACCAGCAGCGCCATGGGCATCATCACCAGTTGTGCGGCGACAATGCAGGCAGAAGTCAGCGGAGTGGCCAGACGTAAATCTGTCAGGGAAAGCTTCTGCCCAACCAACGGCAGCATCGCTGCATTCGCCAAGTGAAACAGAGCACAACAGACCGCGAATATCAGCAGTGGACGATGGAGAAACAGCGATGCCATGTTCACCGGCAGAGCTTGCTCACCAGCGGCTGTATGCCCTAGTCCACGAGCGGCATCCTGATCGATGGCCTCGGCCGGGATGAGCCACACCGAGATGATGCTGGCCACTGTCATACCCGCCATGAGGTAAAACACGACCACCGGACCGAATCCGTATGCCAGGCATCCCGCCAGCAGGGCCGAACAGGCGTTCCCCGCATGGTTGAACGTCTCATTACGCCCCATGCGCCTGGTGAAGGCGCGTGGTCCGGTCATCCCCAGCGAAATCGCGGCGATGGCTGGCGCGAAGACCGAACCCGCGACGGCACTGAACGTTTGAGTGAGGGCGACCAGTCCGAACGACGTTATCGCTGGCAGTAAAAGGCAACTGCCGGTTACCAGAAGGGCAGCGCCCGCGACGACTGCTCGCTTGGCTCGAATCTGGTCTATCAACGCGCCTGCAGGTGTCTGAGCAATGAGCGCGGCAACACCCGCGACGGTCATCAGCAGACCGATCTCAGCAGGCTGCCACTGGTGGACAGCCAGCAAGTAGATGGCCAAGTAAGGACCCAAGCCGTCCCGCACGTCCGCAAGAAAGAAGTTCAGCCAGTCAAGCGAGCGATAGGGGCGTTGACATGCCAGGTTCGGGTCCACTGCAATTCTCGACAAAGGGAAAGTTGACGCTTTGACCACGCCTACCCCATTTCTTCGTCAACAGGTTATGCAGACGATTTGGGGATAGGGGTGCTTTTTGATTCTTTCTTCAGATACTCCTCTTGGTGACGGACCCGATCGAGGTGTTTCACGCCGTTGTCCAATTATTCCTTGTCGTCTTGAGTGACACCCCTGTGAACTTCCTTAGCGCCATGCTGCACACCTTTATCGAGGTTACGACGCACCTGGCGAACACCCCTAGCAACATCGCCCTCCGCCAGGGCTATCGTTGCCGCCGCTACCGATGCCGGGAGACAGGGGCGGTTGCAGAAGCTGAGTGCAACACGGTTACTGGATTGAAGCAGGTGCATCATGCTGCAACGCCACTACCTCTGTCATGACCTCAATCGGGCATT
>NZ_MACM02000127.1:0-45148 GCF_001675465.2 Pseudomonas sp. AU12215 | reverse complement strand
TTGAACTCGGGGCTGTATCTCTTGCGCTTGGACATGAACACTCCTTCAGCTCAGCGTGAGCTTACTCGAAAGTGTCCGTGCTAACGGGGTAGAACCCCTTACCGCTAGGCAAGGGAAGGCCTCGGTTATCCTTATGGGATTTGCGGAAAGCATCGCGTGTTGCTAAGACCAGTGGATGCCAGCGCGTCAAACGGACCGGTACCGTGATTTGATGCTTCGGGTCTTGTTCACGCGCCATTACTGCCTGCAAACGCTCGTCCACCAATTCGGGCTCAGCAGTCCGAGTAACTGGAGGAGCAAGCGGCTTGATCAGGTGCCGCTGATCGCCCTTGAACTCCTTTAATTTGGGCTTCGGCGGAATACGCCGCCCGGCTTTCACCTTCGCCCAATAGCCGCGCATCGGCGTTGGGATTTGCAGACGCGCACAGAGCTTCTTCAGACCGACATCAGATAGTCCATAGCGTGGCGCAACCACACTCATCGGTTCGGCCCATACTTCATCCAGCAACAGAGCACGGTCGTATTGCTCCGGCATCGCTACCTCCTCCTCTTCACGAACCATCAGCGCTCCCGTGCGGGGACTCGCTCTGACAGCAACGATCAGGGCTCAGCGGTCACCAAAGGAATCGTTGCGAAGCCGTGGCTCGAACGCCGCTTCGTCGCCTATCGGCTCCTCCGCAAACAATGCAAAGACCTGGTGCTGTCGTCGTTAGTTGCCCACGGCTTGAAAGAAGCACATTTCACACAGATGCACGCAGTAGTGTTCACCATCGTGTTGTGCGCCATAGCCCAAACGCGCGTGCAACGTACCGAACTGGGCGCCGTAGCCCGGTACCCGCAAGTCGGTCCCACACACATCGCAACTCAGAGCCTGCTGCTCCACTGGTTTCATTCGCCAACCTCCTGCTTCGTGAGTGGAAGCCCCTCGGCGTTTCACCGAAAGCGTGTTATGCGAAGTCGGTTCGAATCCCCAACCAGCCCTCAGTGCCGCCCCGCTGGAGTCGGCGCTCGCCCGCGCGCGACGGACGCCAGCCAGCGCGTGAGCGATGGTCGACCGTCCCACGCCGCAAAAGTCACCACGACATAGACGCTGCCACTGGCAGTGTGCAGACACCAGTAGGGGCCGCATTGCTCGGCGAAGCAGATCGCTGACGTGCAGATGAGATGCCCATCGTGAAACTGCCCCCAGGCGTCGGCCCGGCAATCGTGGTAAGTGCGCCCGGTGGCGCACCTGGCCAGAAGCAGGACATCCGTCAGATACGCCGTGATTGGCCAGGTAAAAACATAACGACCAGCCGCCGCCAACCGGCGCGCGGCATACACCGACAATTCAGGGGCTTGCGGCATGATCATGACGCTCCTGTTCACTGTCGCGTCAACGGCGTCGACAGCGCGGTACCGCGCGTGAAGATCGCCAGCGTTTCGCGGAGCGAGCGACGACCGCCCTGGGGGTGAAAATTGACGATCAGATACGCCGCGTGGTGAGTGCGCACAACGTAGCGACGCGCGTACCGCACGATGCATTCGACGTCGGCGGTGAACAGCTCGCCATTGTCGTAACCGAGCGCTTTGTAGATGTATCCGCTCAGGCAATGGCAATCGATGCGGGCGTCGATTACGTAACCGTCAATGTATTCCTCGGGATAGTCTTCCAGCAGTGCCGTCAGCAGTTGTTGCCGTTTTCGCAGTGTCAGCATGATCAGTCCCTCACTCAAGGAACCGTAAACCACACGCCCATCGTCAACTGCCCCGATTTACGAGGGGTCTGCGGTTTACGAAGCGACGTCGATAAATAAATTGGATCGCAGGCCTTTACCGCGCGTAGCACACGGCGCTACCCACCCTCCTGCCTTGGGTGGTAACGGACAAGCACAACTCACAACGCACACGGCGGCACCTCGTGTTGCGGACGCTTGTTCCGCTGCGCGGCGTGGAGGAGGGCATCGATCTCCAGCAACACCCCACGCTGCCCACCGCCCGGTAGGGACGCCCCGCCAACCGCCGCGACGCCGGCGGGCATCAACCCCCGCAAAATCCAATTCGATTTGCTGCCGACGCGCTCAGCCGCATCAGCCAGCACCAGGTAGCGCGAGAGGAAATCGAGCAGTGCTGAAACAGGAATCGCCGTCACCTGCTGCTGACCGCGTTGCTCGTGCACCACGCGCAGGTGGCCCGCCTTGATCCAAGCCAGGATGCTTTCATGCTTCCAACCCTGCATTCGCACGACGTCGGTAATCAGCAGCGTCGGCTCGTGCGCGTCCTCAACGTCCGCTGCCAACAGCGCCTCAACCTCTCGGCGGTCGAAGCGCAGGCCTGCCAACCCAGGAAGATCGGGAAGCTGGCCCGTCGGACGTAGGCGGCCATCCAGTACGCACTGAAGCACGCCAATAATCTGGTCCGGTGTCAGCCCACGACGCGCGGACATGTCGTGCAGCCCCAGCTGCTGCTCCTCTGGCAAGGCACGAGCATCGACGTTCGAGGACAAGCGCTCGACCAGTGCATCCACCTCTTTCTCACGAAACTCGGCGGATACCAGCGGCGGCCGCTGCCGCTTGCTGTAGCGACGCAGCGCACCGGCTTGCAGCAAGCGCTGGAAGAGTACCTTCGATACCCCCAGGCGATTGCGGACGTCAGTCGCCGTCAGATAGGCCAGACGATTGCGGCGTATGGTTTCGACTTCGTCGCGATGCAGGGAAACGAAGCGGTTCGCCCCTGACACCGTGAGTTTTCCTTTGACCTCGCCACTGAGCACTGCTGCACGCAGCAATTCGGCACCCACGCCAATGAAGCGACCGGCTTCTGCCGGAGACAGCCAGCACTTTTCTTCGACGTGCTTCGGGTCGATGGTGCTCAGACGCAAGTTGAGATGGCCGTCGAAGTGCGTCGCCGTGTGTTGTGCCAACGTATCCCGGACGAAGGCATAGGGCGGTGTGGCGAATTCCTTGTGCAGTGTGCGATACCAACTGCCCAGACGCTTGGCGAGACCGGGCCCCTCCGTCCGCTGAAGACGCTGATCGATGGCCGCAGTAAAACCCTGCGGCCAGCCTGCGAGCAGAGGCCACAGCCGAGCGACCCAGCTACGCGATTCAATCAGCGTCTTCGGCCGAGGCGACTTCCGGTGTTTGCTAGCAGTCGAATCCCCGCCCAAATGGGCCTCCAGGAACTCAAGAAACTCGGACATGTCGGCAGGGGTAGTGCCTTCTCGGAAGGCTACCGGCAGGCTCTGTCGGGCAGGGTGCGGTGCCTGTTGCAACAAAGCTGCAAGCGCCAGTTCTGCCGTTGAAGCGGGGTGAGTAGGCACCTCGCACAAGGCCTGCCCGCAATCGCAAGTGTCCACGCGCTGGCGGTCCATCGTCAGCGGGCTGCCACAACTCGGACAGACGTCGACCAGGCCAACACTATGGTGGGGACAGGCGACGATCAGGTCGTGGCTCCAGGCCTGGCGCAGGTATGCCTGCTCTACTAGACACGCCGGGCATACCGGTGTGCCGGTGTTGCGCTGAAACCGATGACGTAGGAGGGGCGTCGTCGACCGACGCGCAGGATTTCGAAGCAGGATGCTTTCAACGGCAACGCCACACTCTTCGGCCAATACCTCCACTTGTTTCGTGGGATAGTCGACACGAGGCTTAAACCCAAGCGAGCGCAGAAGCTGGATCGCACTGGGAATAACATTGCGTTCACTGGTACGCATCAGCCAGCCGGACAGGCTTTCATCAGAAAGCGGCGCTACGATGACAGGCAAGCTCATGCCACCACCTCGGCTTGGCGCACTTTCGGAATCGACATGTGTGCCTCGGTCAGCACACGCACATAGCTCTCCACCAGCAAGTTGTGCGTCAGGGTTCGACTCTTATCGAAGGGGTTGAATTGGAGGAAGTCGGTCTGAATCGCTTCCTCATGCGCCCTGGCCAGCAAGGCGAAATCGAGGACGTGCTTGCGTGCCAGATGCTCGACGGCAACAAACAGCTTGAACAGCATGCCGACCCGCCCCAGACAAGAGCCGTATACACGCGCCAAGAGTTCAGGGTCCTGCGCAACCGGGAGCAGCCAACCTGCCTCCAGGTAGGCCTCCAGCAGTGCATTCAGGGCCTGTTGGAATTCCCCCTGTTGCAGCGGGTCGTTCCAATTGTACGGCCGGATTTCCTGGACACGCTCGGCACGGTCGCGCAGTTGCTCGTTGCGCAGAAAAATCTCACTCGTGATCGGCAAACCCACCAAAATCAGGGTGATACCCAATTCCTCTGCCATGATTTTCAACCAGTCCGAAGCCTCTCGCGTCGCTTTGGCAGACATGCCTTCGACGAACTGCTGCATCTCCTCGAACAGCAATACCCGCGTGCCCACGACGCGCAGCAAATCGCAGACTCGCGACATCAGCTCATCAGCGCTGGCCCGCCCATAACGACGCGTATTCAGCGCCATCAACACCGCTTCGGAGAGGCTCCGACGGGTCGGCCGCCCCAGGACCTTCACCCGCACCAATGGCTGTCGACGAACCCCGTCCACCAATTGGCTCGGATAAGCGGCTACCAGCTCATCAACGAGCTGGGATTTGCCCACCCGCGTCGGTCCAAAAATCGGCAACATCAGCGATTCTCCCGCCAACGCTCGGTGAATAACCCGGTGAGCCCGCTCCAGAGCCTGACCAAATTGCTGGTGGACGATCAGCTCGGTGCTGGCGATGCTCATTGCGCACTCCCTTTCTTACGGCGGGGTGCAGCAATCGGGGTAGCCGGAGCAGGGACCGGCGATGTAGTGTTCGGCGCTATGGTGGCATGGTCCAACTCTCGCGCTGCCGCCGCACGAGCCTGTCCTCGTGCCGCACGATTGCGATCCTGCATCCGTCGCGATTTCGATTGATGCTGGAAGACCCGCAATTGTTCGATGTGATCCTCGTGATACTGCTCACCCGACATCTCGGCATCACTGCGATAGTTCCGGCGGCGAGCGGCACGCGCGTCGTCAAAGCTGATTCTAGGCATGCCTGGACGCCGATTGAACGCTTGAATGACCTGTTGGGGATCACGCGGATGCACAACCGATACTTCGGTGCAGTCCAGCGGGTTATAGCGAACCTCAACTTTTTGCTTGGGCCCCAGCTCGCGGTACAACGCCCCCAGCGCAGGGCTCTGGAATTTTTCACCATCACAGCAAACACCTTCACGCGACAACGTCATCAATTGACTGTTGTAGCGGAGGCACGCGGCACGAAAACGCTCCGGATCCGGGGGAGGCAGGACCACGTGCTGTTGTTTCAGCATTGTCAACGCCAGTACAGGTGACGTCCTTGGGCCGAATCGCTCCTCTAGCCGGTACAAGGGCTGCTGCATGTACACATCCGCCGCCCATTTCATGATTTGCTGCTCCACTTCCTCTACCGTTAGTCGCGCTTCGGCTATTGCCTTTTCAGTGAGCGTCGAGTCCGGTTGAACTCTATTTTTGACTGAGCCCGGCAGGGCATAAAGCAACGAGTCGTTGAGCGTCTTGAAAAAGCGCTCAATGAACGGTTTGTGCTGCGGCTTCGCCGCCTGTGGATAATCCACCGTGATGCCGAGGAAACGCAGTGCACTGAGCACCGCACCGCCATGGTGCTCGACAGCATTGTCCAGTACGACGCGCTCGATAGCTGCCGGGGCCGGCCATTGATTACGCAATCCATACTTCTCGCTGAACGCCAGTCCCTTCGGGGTAAAAGCAAACTCCAACGCCCGCAACACAAACTCCTGAGAAGGTGGCTGGATGCTCAGCACGATAATGATGGGAGTTGAACTGGCACAGTCGAGGGCGGCATACAGCCAGGGACGGCCAATCACTATGCCATTGGCGTCCACGCAGAAAACTGGCAATTTGGCAGCGTCCATCTCAACGCGCTCGTAGGGCCGCTCCGTGAAGATTGCTTTCAAAGCCACGCGCATGTCTTGATTGAAAGTGGAACTGTCAACTTTCCCGGGCTTGATAAGGTAGTAGGCAAGCTTTTGAATCCGGCGACTGACGCTTCGCCTCGATATTCCGCGAAAATCAATGCCGCTCTTTTCTGCGAAATCTCGGCATTTGTTATTCACGAAATCCGTAATCTGTGTTCGACCATATTTTTCAGTCTTGCAATAGCACTGAATAATCTCATCCATGATAATCTCTTCGAACGGGTCATCATCGAACGTGGGAATCTTTCGACCTCTCGCACTAAGTCGAGGAGCCAAAATTTCAGGCCCTAGGCCACTGTGGCGAAGGGCTACCCAGCGATTCAGCGTCTTTTGTGACGGCACATTAAGTTTGCCTGCTTCGCAATATTCTCGAAGTACCTGCATGCGCTCCGACCATCTCGCGTCCGGCTCAAGCCTGTCCAAGACTTGAAGCAACTCAATACGACGATCAAGGTGCCTTCGCTCATTTTCGGTCAATTGCCGTGACGGCAGTTGACCGAGGCGAGCAGCCTGATTCGCAAAGAGTGGTTTCAGCTTGCCGCCGGCTACATCGGTGTTGAATTCATCAACAGACCGAACGAACTGCTCACCACGCGAACCCTCCAGCACAATCTGCGAAACCTCGGGACGAATGGAAGAGACGCGCAGGCGCTCTGTCTCACGCATAACCACGGTGCCAACCTTAAATTCCATGGGGCAGCTCCAGGTGGATAAAGTGAGACAGATCGCCATAGCTAGCCGTAACGACGCTGGCCGGCTCAAAAAGTGGGCAGCGCAGATCAGCACGTAGTAGACCGTTCAAAAGTCCTGCGAGCACGGCGGGGCGCGCTCCACTCAAACGAGTCTCCAACTCGACAGAGCGCCAGGTTGTTGCCAGCAGCAACTGCTGTTCGATCTCTGCCGTGGCCATCATTACGAAATCCCGGTGGCAGGGAGCGCGCAATCCGTGCAGGGTGCGGAGGTTAAGGCAAACAGTTACATCCACCGCATCATTGGCAATTACGCAAAAGCCGATACCCAACTGCCTCAGGGACTCGGTGATTTCCGGGTTACGCTTGGCGAATTTCTCGTGGAAACTGGAGTGTTTGGCATCAATTGCCAGTTGCGAGCCATCCTGCATCTGACAAAGAAAATCCGGTGTATACCAGCGAGGCTTTATGCCCAAGCGCTTGGGGAATTCTGTCTTTTTATCAAATAGCTTACCTGTCTCAAGCTCTAGGAAGAACGGCTGGGCGCTATACGACAATACACGGGGATCAGCTTCCAACAGCATCCCGACATCCAGCTCAAGGCCAGACTCGACCCGGACTTCGGTATCTGCATTCTTTTGCGAGAAGAAGGCCAAAGCACGCCGACCGCGATGAACTCGTCGCGTGACATCCCTGACTCCTCCAGAACTTTTGCCATCGTTAATCATTTGAGCCACCTCTCTTCTATCTTGATTATTTTCCAATCTTCAAAAATCACAACCGTGATTTATGAGACCGATGCAGAAAAAATCAAAATAATAAGAAGTTAACCCAAGCGAAAAACATAAAGACAAAATCCCCTTCACAAAATCAATGAATTAGAAGCCAAAAAAATCATGCAGTAACAAAAGAACGTTTAGTCAAACGCTTTTATTCAGACAAACGGACACCCGTAATTCTCGGAAAGTATTCCGAGAAGCGGAAACCAACAGTGGTTAATAGATCTCCGCTTGAGGAAATCTTGATTCAGTGGCATCTCGACGATGAGAACGCCACTCGGCATTGTGCGCGTCAGACCTCAAGTCAGCGCAGCCGACACTCCAGGCGAATCTCTCCACCTGTGGCACATCATAGCAATACCTTAAAAAGTAGTCAATACTTTATTGATGTAGCACTTTATGCCGTGTAGGCTTCTCACAACCACAGAGCAATGCGATTGGTCTCCCCCTCTGATCCGGTAGGCGTAGGAAGCTGACGTTTGGATATCAACGAAAAAATTCTCTGGCAGCTGGCAGACATGCTGCGCTCAGCGGGCTCAGGGTCGGAAGCCATCTCGCTGACCCTGCCCTTTATTGCGTGGTGGAAAATCCAGGAGAAAGGATTGCTCCCCCAGCACCTCCATCTGGAAGAACAGCTCGGAAAAGAGCTGGTGCAGATCATAGAGAGCCTTAGCCAGGTCCAAAGCCATGCGCCGGCATCCTTTATAGATGAGGGTGCATACAAGCTGCTCGACACTGCCCGCGATCTTTTTCCGCTCCTGAAAAAAGTCGTCGAGCTAGGTAAACAGGGACTGCTTAACGCTTTTAGCGCGGATGACATCTGTTACTGGGCCGCTGATAGGAACTCACCTCAAGGCTTGGCTCCTACGTTGGCAGACCTGGTGATCGCACTTCTGGATCCAGCGGATGGCTGCTCGGTCTATGCACCATGGGAGCATTCCGGGCAGCTTGCTGCACGGGCGCGCCGTATCGGCTACGAAGTACTGGTTGAAACACCACTACCGCTGCTTGCAGCTCAGGTACTCACACTGACCTCACTCGATCAGTGGCAAGTACTATCGGGTGATCCAATACACGCTCCACGGGCACTGGAACATGGGCGGCTTAAACGTTTCGCCTCCTCCATTGCTGTTCCGCCCATGGGTGTTCGCTACGACCGCGAGGTCGTTGACAGCGATCTATTCGGCCGTTTCACCGAAAAAACCGTTTCGGGGAGTGTTCTCCAACTACAGCACCTGATGGCTCAGACGGCCGGACGTGTCATTGCTGTTGTACCGAACTCGGTTCTATTCAGTGTTGGTGCGGAACGTAGCTTTAGGAAAGAACTGTTTGAGCGCGGCGCTATAGAGGCCGTTATTTCCCTGCCAAGCGGTCTGCTTACTGGCTCGGCCATTCCAACCTCGGTGCTCGTTCTGAACACCAAAAAGCAATCCCAACAGATCCACTTTGTGAATGCGGACAGCGAACAGTTCTGCACATCTGCCACGAAAAAGCGGGCTGAACTCACTCAAATCGATGTCTTGGTAAAGCTCGCTAGAGGAGTCGAGAGTAGTCCCAGTGCCGTCTCGGTCCAGCCAGAACAGGTGCGCAGCAACGACTTCAATCTAGAGGTCGGGCGCTACGTGCTTGATGATGCGGCCCAGAAGCTGGAACAAATACTCGCTGACCTTCCCCTAGCGAGGCTCGGTGAACATGTTGAGATCATCCGCTCGCGTCAGCATTCCACGTCATCTTCAGGGGTTGCGGTTCGAGAGGTGCAGGCCTCCGACATCCCTGACTTTGGAGCCATCGTTTCGGCGAGCAAGGATTCCCTATTCGATCTCAGCTCACCTAAAGCCAAGACCTATTTCCTTCAAGCAGGCGACATTCTGCTGGCAATTAAAGGCTCGGTCGGCAAAGTCGGGATTGTCCCTCAGGCGCCGCCAGCGGGAGAGGGTGGCTGGGTCGCTGGACAGTCCTTCGTAGTACTGCGGTCATTGAAAGATGCGTCCTATGAGTCGAAAGCCCTATTGGTTTACCTCCGCTCTGAAATTGGCCAAGCGCTGCTTAGCCGTTTGGTAGTAGGTGCAAGCATGCCCACCATTCAGCTCGCATCCCTTAAGGACTTAGGTATTCCTTCTATTAGCCAGGAAGCCATGAGCACAGCATCCGAAATCCTTGAACACGAAGTTCGGATCCAGCAAGAAATTCAGCAATTGCGTAGTAAGCAGGCAAGCCTAGCATCAGCGCTCTGGACACTCTGACGAACCAAGACATCCCCGAATTAATCCACGAACTGGCATCCCAGATCTCTCAGACCGGTTCGACACTGTTATTACCCGCATAGGCGGTAAGGCAAGAAAATGGCCATCAAGAAATCCGAACTCTATTCATCTCTGTGGAAGTCCTGCGACGAGCTGCGCGGGGGCATGGATGCCTCGCAGTACAAGGACTACGTTCTGGTGCTGCTGTTCATGAAATACGTATCGGACAGGTACGCCGGCAATCCCCATTCGCTGATCGAGGTGCCGGCAGGCGGCAGCTTCGTCGACATGGTGGCGCTCAAGGGCGACAAGGAGATCGGCGACAAGATCAACCAGATCATCGCCCGCCTGGCCGAGGCCAATAACCTTACCGGCGTCATCGACGTGGCCGACTTCAACGACCAGGAGAAACTCGGTAAAGGCAAGGAGATGGTCGACCGCCTGTCCAACCTCATCAGCATCTTCAATTCGCCCGGCCTCGATTTCCGCAGCAACCGTGCCCAGGGCGACGATATCCTTGGCGACGCCTACGAATACCTGATGCGCCACTTCGCCACCGAGTCAGGCAAGAGCAAGGGGCAATTTTACACCCCAGCCGAGGTGTCGCGGATCATGTCCCAGGTCATCGGTCTGGCTGGTGCAACTGACAGCAAACAGAGCATTTACGACCCAACTTGCGGCTCGGGCTCACTGCTGCTCAAAGCCCATGATGAAGCCAAAAGCACCACCGGCCTGGATCTGGCCATCTACGGCCAGGAAATGGACAACGCCACCAGCGCCTTGGCCAAGATGAACATGATCCTGCATGACTGCCCAACGGCGGAAATCTGGAAGGACAACACCCTCTCCGCGCCGCATTTCAAAGACCCGCTGGGTAACCTCAAGCTGTTCGACTTTATCGTCGCCAACCCACCGTTCTCCACCAAGGCCTGGAGCAATGGCTTCAACCCAGCCGAGGACGACTACAACCGCTTTGGCTACGGCATTCCACCCGACAAGAACGGCGACTACGCCTTTCTCCTGCACATGCTTACCTCGCTGAAAAGCACTGGCAAGGCGGCAGTGATTCTGCCCCACGGCGTATTGTTCCGTGGAGGTGCCGAAGGTGTAATCCGCAAGCGCATCCTCCAGCAGGGCTATATCCAAGCCATTATCGGTTTGCCCGCCAACCTGTTCTTCGGAACCAGCATTCCCGCCTGCATCATCATTCTGGATAAAGCTGGCAGTGCAGGGCGCAAGGGCTTGTTCCTAATCGATGCCAGCAAGGGCTTTATCAAAGACGGCAACAAGAACCGCCTGCGCGAGCAGGACATCCACAAGATCGTCGATGCCTGCACCCAGCAGCGCGAACTGCCCAAGTTCTCGCGCCTGGTGCCACTGGCCGAGATCGAGGCCAACGACTTCAACCTGAATATCCCGCGCTATATCGACACCAGCGAAGAAGAGGATCTCCAGGACATCGAGGCCCACCTGCATGGTGGCATTCCTGAGCGAGATATCGACGCCCTGTATGCCTACTGGCAAGTGATGCCTAACCTGCGCAGCGCGCTGTTCGAGCCACTGCGCCCCGGCTACCTCAGCCTCAAGGTTGTAGTCAACGAGATCAAGCCGACCATCTTCGGCCACGCCGAGTTCGATGCCTTCCGCCAGACGGTGGCGGGCCTGTTCGAGGCCTGGCGTGCCGAACACCGCCCGAACCTAGCCGGCATCGCCATTGGCGACCAGCCCAAGACTCTACTCAAAGAGTTGGCCGAAGATTTGCTGCATCGCTTCGAGGCCGCACCGCTACTGGATGCCTACGACGTCTACCAGCACCTCCAGGACTACTGGTACGCCACGCTTCAGGATGATGTATACCAACTCGTGATCGACGGCTGGCAGCCACTGATTGCCAGCGGCCATAGCCAGGGCGAGCCCAATACCGATCTGCTGCCACCCGAACTGATCGTGCGCCGCTACTACGCCGCCGAAGCCGCCGCCATCAGCGAACTAGAAGCAAAACGCGACGCCGTCAGCCGTGAGCTGGAGGAGCTTGACGAGGAACAGGGCGGTGAAGATGGCCCGCTGGCTGAAGGCAAGACCGACAAGGGCAAGCTCACCGCCGCCAGCGTCAAAGCCCGCCTCAAGGCCATTAAGCACGACCTGGATGCCTACGAGGAACGCCATGCGCTGGAACAATGCCTGGCGCTGATCGAGCGCGAAGCAGAAGCCAGCAAGAAGGTCAAAGCAGCGCAGAAGGCGCTGGATGCCAAGGTACAGGGCCACTATGCCAAGCTCAGCGAAGACGAGCTGAAAACCCTGGTGGTGGACGACAAATGGCTGGCCACCCTGCAAACCGATGTGCAGACCGAGCTGGATCGGGTGTCACAGGCGCTCAGTGGCCGTATTCGTCAACTAGCCGAGCGCTATGCCACACCGCTGCCGGCGCTAAATGCAGAAGTGGAAGCGCTGGCGGTCAAAGTGAATGCGCATCTGGTGACGATGGGGTTTGCTGTATGAATCAAGCAGCAGAGATCAGCATGCCCACTGAGGGAAACGTCCCAAAAGACGATTGGGAGCATGTATTACTGGACTCCGTAACCAAGCGTGGTAGTGGCCACACACCTGACAAAAAGCATCCCGAGTACTGGGATGGCTCGATTAAGTGGATTTCTCTTCAGGACTCAGCCCAACTCGATGCACTTTACATTGAGGACACAGCAGCAACGATAACGATTGAAGGCATCAAAAACTCTTCTGCCGTTCTCCATCAGAAAGGCACGGTAGTGCTCAGCCGAGATGCTGGGGTAGGGAAAAGCGCAATCATGGCCACTGACATGGCTGTTAGTCAGCATTTCATGGCCTGGACTTGCGGCCAACGGCTGGACAATCATTTCCTGTATTACTGGCTCCAATCAAAGAAGCCTGAGTTCGAGCGAATCGCTAACGGCAACACCATCAAAACAATTGGTCTGCCGTACTTTAAAGAGCTAACCATCCCTCTTCCGCCGTTAGAAGAGCAAAAGCACATTGCATCAGCGCTGTCGGGCATAGACACCTTGATCAGCAGCCTGGATCAACTGATCGCCAAAAAACGCGACATCCAGCAAACCACAATGCAACAACTCCTCACCGGCCAAATCCGCCTGCCAGGGTTTCGTGGGGAGTGGAACGTAAAACCCATGCGAGCATTGGGTAATACCTATGGTGGCCTCGCCGGAAAGACAAAAATTGATTTCGGCCACGGCGAAGCTCGCTACATCCCTTTTATGAATGTTATGACCGATACGGTGATAGATGCGAACTGGCTTGAACCTGTCGATGTTGCGCCGGACGAAGCACAAAATCTCGCCAAGAAGGGAGACCTTTTCTTCAATGGCTCCTCAGAAACGCCTGAAGAAGTGGGCTTCTGCTCAGTTCTGCTTGATGAGATCCCGAACCTCTACCTGAACAGCTTCTGCTTCGGCTTCCGCTTCAACACGGCGGCAAGAGTGAATGGGCTTTTCTTCGCATACTGGTTCAGGAGCAAGGCAGGGCGCGCTGCTATGTCCGTACTGGCACAGGGCGCTACCCGCTACAACATCGCGAAAAGCGCCTTTATGCAGCTCGAAATCCCTCAACCTTTAGAGGAAGAGCAAACAGCCATTAGCACTGTTCTGTCAGATATGGATGCTGAACTTGCCGCTCTCGAAACCCGCCGCGACAAGGCTCGCCAGATCAAACAAGGCATGATGCAAGAACTACTCACAGGAAGAATCCGTCTGAAATGAGCAGCAGCGATTGGATAGCACTAGCTGGAGCCGTGATCTCTACCCTTAGCCTCGCCGTGGCTGCCTGGAGCCTGTGGTTTACTCATATTCAATGGAAAAAAGTCAGCAGCAAGGTTGCCATGATTGGGGACTCCGGCGTGGCCTCAGAAATACTTCCTGCTTGGTATACCTCCCGAATGATGGATGACTGGTGGCTTTTCGGCTTATTGACCACAGATGGCCACATGATTGCCATACGGCGCATTACCGCAATTTCTGATGACAGCAAATGGATGGATGTTGAGCTTGCAGAGGCTGACGATATCGACCACTTGAAGCAAAACCATCGATTTGTGACTGCTGTTGCATCCGACCGTCTTGGCGCTTCGGTGCAGATAGCAAATATCGTATCCGCCATCGAGTTGCAGACAAGCTAGGAACGCAACC
This sequence comes from Pseudomonas sp. AU12215, assembly GCF_001675465.2. Taxonomy (NCBI): domain Bacteria; kingdom Pseudomonadati; phylum Pseudomonadota; class Gammaproteobacteria; order Pseudomonadales; family Pseudomonadaceae; genus Pseudomonas; species Pseudomonas sp. AU12215. The sequence goes on along the minus strand of NZ_MACM02000127.1, from coordinate 31,335 downwards.
AGAGACACTTAGCAGGGAGCAGCGAGGAAGAGAGATGAGTACCGTTGGCCAGATCGAAAAAAAAACCCAGCAACGTGTGGCCAAGCTGTTTCAGCATGCACTGGGCTATGAGCACCTCGGCGACTGGGCCGAGCGCCCGAACAACGCCAATATCGAACCAGAGCTGCTGCGCGGCTGGCTGGAAGAGCAGGGCGTCGAGGCCAATCTAGCCAGCCGGGCCATCTTCGAGCTGAACAAGGCTACCAATGACGCCAGCATGGGCCTGTATGACCGCAACAAGGCGGTATACGAACTGCTGCGCTATGGGGTGAAGATCAAGCCTGAGGTGGGTGAGAATACCCAGACGGTATGGCTGATCAACTGGAAACAGGCTGATAAAAACCACTTCGCCATTGCGGAGGAAGTCACCGTCAAGGGCGTCGATGCCAAGGCTAATACCAAGCGCCCGGATATCGTGCTCTATGTGAATGGTATTGCCCTGGGCGTATTGGAACTCAAGCGCTCCAAGGTGGCGGTGAACGAGGGCATTCGGCAGAACCTGGATAACCAAAAGGTCGAGTTTATCCAACCGTTCTTCTCCACCCAGCAATTCGTGATGGCGGGCAATGACACTCAGGGTCTGCGCTACGGCACTATCCAGACCGGCGAGAAGTATTACCTCACATGGAAGGAAGAAAGCGAGGAGAGCACCACTGCCGATAATCTGCTGGATCGGCACCTACTTCAGCTGTGCAACAAGACTCGCTTTCTAGAGCTGATCCATGACTACATCGTGTTCGACAGCGGGGTGAAAAAGCTCTGCCGGCATAACCAGTACTTCGGCATCCGCGAGGCGCAGCGCTACCTGCGTCAGCGCGAGGGCGGGATCATCTGGCACACACAGGGCTCGGGTAAATCCCTGACCATGGTCTGGCTGACCAAATGGATTCGGGAAAACATCCAGGATTCGCGGGTGCTGATCATCACTGACCGCACTGAGCTGGATGAGCAAATTGAGAAGGTATTTACCGGCGTTAACGAGCAGATCGTGCGTACCACCAGCGGTGCCGATCTGATCGACAAACTCAACCAACCTTCGCCCTGGCTGTTGTGCTCACTGATCCACAAGTTCGGTACCCGCGAAGATGCCGACGTGGAGGGCTTCGTAGAGGAGCTGCGCAAGAGCCTGCCGCTAGACTTCCGCGCCAAGGGTGATCTCTATGTGTTCGTCGATGAGTGCCACCGCACTCAATCCGGCGAGCTGCACAAAGCGATGAAGCTCATCCTGCCCAACGCGGTGTTTATTGGCTTTACCGGTACGCCGCTGCTCAAGGCCGACAAGCAGAAGAGCATCGAGGTATTTGGCCGCTACATCCACACCTACAAGTTCAATGAAGCAGTGGCCGATGGCGTGGTGCTCGACCTGCGCTACGAGGCCCGCGACATTGACCAAAACATCACTTCACAGAAGAAGATTGATCAGTGGTTCGAGGCCAAAACCAAGGGCCTAAACGACCTAGCCAAGGCTCAGCTTAAGCAGCGCTGGGGCACCTTGCAGAAGGTACTGTCGAGCCAGTCGCGGCTGGAGAAAATTGTCGCCGACATCCTGCTGGACATGGCCACCAAGCCGCGCCTGGCCGATGGCCGAGGCAATGCCATGCTGGTAACCAGCAGCATCTTCGAAGCCTGTAAGTGCTACGAGCTATTCAGCAAAGCGGGCATGGGTGACAAGTGCGCCATCGTCACTAGCTACAAACCATCGGCTGCCGACATCAAGGGTGAAGCGACTGGCGAAGGGCTGACCGAAAAGCTGCGTCAGTACGCCATCTACAACCAGATGCTTGGCGACAAAGACCCGGAGACCTTCGAAAAGGAGGTCAAACAGCGCTTTATCAAAGAGCCGGGGCAGATGCGCCTGCTTATCGTGGTGGATAAGCTGCTGACCGGCTTCGACGCGCCTTCCGCGACCTATCTCTATATCGACAAGCAGATGCGCGACCATGGCCTGTTCCAGGCCATCTGCCGGGTCAACCGCCTGGATGGTGAGGACAAGCAGTACGGCTACATCATCGACTACAAGGACTTGTTCAAGCAGCTGGAAGGCGCCATTGGCGACTATACCAGCGGCGCGCTGGACGGCTACGATGAGGCCGACGTGGCCGGGCTATTGGGAGACCGTCTGAGCAAGGCCGAGGAAGATCTCGAAGATGCCCGCGAGGCGATCAAAGCGCTTTGCGAGCCGGTGGATCAACCTAAGGATACGCCGGCTTATCTGCGCTTCTTCTGCGGCACTGACTCGGGCAACGCTGAGCAGCTCAAGGCCAATGAGCCCAAGCGCCTGAACCTGTACAAGATGACCTCAGCGCTGATCCGCTGCTTCGGCAATATCGCCAATGAGCTGGAAGAGGCGGGTTACAGCACCAAGGAAATCGCAGAGATCCAGTCCGAGGTCGATCATTTCGCCAAGGTACGCGATGAGGTGAAGCTTGCCAGCGGCGACTACATCGACCTCAAGGCCTACGAGCCAGACATGCGCTTTTTGATCGACACCTACATCCGTGCCGAAGACAGCGAGAAGATTTCCGCCTTCGACGATATGTCACTGATTGAGCTGATCGTCGAGCGCGGCGTGGGTGCCATCGACGCTCTGCCCAAGGGCATCCGTGAAAGCCTGGAAGCCGTGGCCGAAACCATTGAGAACAACGTGCGTAAGTTGATCATCGACGAGTCGCCGATCAACCCGAAGTACTACGAAACCATGTCCTCGTTGCTCAATGCGTTGATCGCCAAGCGTAAGGAAGACGCTATCAGCTACCAGGAATACCTGGCCGAGGTGGTGGAGCTGACCAAGCAGGCGAAGAACCCAACCAGCGCCAACAACTACCCTGGCTCGATCAACAACAACGCCCGTAAAGCGCTGTATGACAACCTGGGGCATGACTCCAGCCTGGCATTGGCTGTGGACGCGGCGGTGTTGGACAGCCGGCAGGACGACTGGCGCAGCAATTCCATGAAGATCAAACGTGTTCGCCTGGCGATCAAGAACGTGCTGGATCAGTGGGGCAAAGACTCCGCCGAATCGCAGGGCAGCTACTCAGCAGGGCAAGACAACGAGCGGCTGGAAGCCTTGCTGGAACTGGTCAAGCATCAGCATGAATACTGAGTCTCGCAATATCACGGTCAGCGGTTTGACCGTGGAGGTCGTGCGTAAGCCAATCAAAAATCTGCACCTGGGCGTTTATCCTCCAGAGGGGCGTGTGCGTGTGGCGGCTCCATTGGCGGTAGATGACGAAGCTGTTCGCCTGGCAGTGGTCGGTAAGCTTGGCTGGATCAAACGCCAGCGGGCAAAATTTCAGGCCCAGCCCCGGCAATCCCAGCGGCGCATGGTCAGTGGTGAAAGCCATTACTTTCTGGGCCGACGCTACCGCCTGCGCGTTCACGAAACCACGGGAGCATTACGCATCGCCCTGCGTGGCACAGCGACCATGGATTTGTTTGTGCGCCCTGACACCACAGTCGAACGCCGCGAACAGGTGCTGCACGACTTCTACCGGGCCGAACTGAAACGTCTGATGCCGGAGTTGCTGGAGAAATGGCAGCCAAAGTTAGAGGTTGAAGCGCGAGCCTGGGGCATCAAGCGGATGAAGACCAAATGGGGTACTTGCAACATCGAAGCACGCCGCATCTGGCTGAATCTTGAGTTGGCAAAGAAGCCTGTGCAGTGTCTGGAGTACATCCTGGTGCACGAGCTAGTCCATCTGCTTGAACGGCACCACAACGAGCGCTTCCAAGCACTGCTAAATCTGTACCTTCCGCAGTGGCAGGTTTTTCGCGACGAACTTAATGCAAGCATGTTGGCAGATGAGCGCTGGGGACGATAAGTTGTCCTACTGTACTGATTTATAAAGAAAAAACCCCAGAACGAAGGCTGGGGTTTTTTCTTTTGAGCGGACATTAACCCGCCCACTTCGGACATTTAATGTGCCCCGCGACACCCGAATCAGACGTCCAGGTTGGACACCGCCAGGGCGTTGCTCTCGATGAAGTCGCGGCGCGGCTCCACGGCATCGCCCATCAGGGTGTTGAACAGCTGGTCGGCGGCGATGGCATCCTCGATGGTCACCTTCAGCATGCGGCGCACGTTCGGGTCCATGGTGGTTTCCCACAGCTGGTCCGGGTTCATCTCGCCCAGTCCTTTGTATCGCTGGATGCTGTGACGCTTGGTGCCTTCGGTCATCAGCCACTCCAGGGCTTCCTTGAAGCTGCTGACGGCCTTCTTGCGCTCGCCCTTCTGCACATAGGCGCCTTCTTCCAACAGACTGTTCAGCTTGGCGCCCAGCTCGGTCACCGAGCGGTAGTCATTGCTGGCGAAGAAGTCGCGATTGAAGGTGACGTAGCTCGACAGGCCATGGGCAACCATCTCGACTTCCGGCAGCCACAGGTGACGCTCGCGGTCTTCCCGCAGGCTGACCTTGTACACCAGACCGGATTTCTCCGCGGCCTTCAGGCGAGCCTGGTACTGGTCCAGCCAGCCCTGCATGGCAGCCTGGTCGCCCAGTTGGTCGACATCGATGCGCGGCAGGTAGACGAAGTGCTCGGTCAGGTCCTGCGGATAAAGACGGGACAGGCGGGACAGCGTACGCATGACCGTGCGGTACTCGTTGACCAGCTTCTCCAGCGCTTCGCCGGACAGGCCCGGGGCACTTTCGTTGACATGCACGCTGGCCTCTTCGAGGGCCGACTGGGTCATGTACTCTTCCATGGCCACGTCGTCCTTGATGTACTGCTCCTGCTTGCCGCGCTTGACCTTGTACAGCGGTGGCTGGGCGATATAGATGTAGCCGCGCTCGACCAGCTCCGGCAGCTGACGGAAGAAGAAGGTCAGCAGCAGGGTACGGATGTGCGAACCGTCGACGTCAGCATCGGTCATGATGATGATGTTGTGGTAACGCAGCTTGTCGATGTTGTACTCCTCGCGACCGATACCGCAGCCCAGAGCGGTGATCAGCGTGCCGACCTCCTGGGAGGAGAGCATCTTGTCGAAGCGAGCCTTCTCGACGTTGAGGATCTTGCCCTTGAGCGGCAGGATCGCCTGGGTCTTGCGGTTACGGCCCTGCTTGGCAGAACCGCCCGCGGAGTCACCCTCCACGATGTACAGTTCGGAGAGGGCGGGGTCCTTCTCCTGGCAGTCGGCGAGTTTTCCCGGCAGGCCGGCGATGTCCAGCGCGCCCTTGCGGCGGGTCATCTCACGAGCCTTGCGCGCGGCCTCACGGGCGCGGGCGGCGTCGATCATCTTGCCGACCACGGCCTTGGCTTCGTTCGGGTTCTCCAGCAGGAAGTCGGCGAAGTACTTGCCCATCTCCTGTTCCACGGCGGTCTTCACCTCCGAGGAAACCAGCTTGTCCTTGGTCTGCGAGCTGAACTTCGGATCCGGCACCTTCACCGAAATGATCGCGGTCAGACCTTCACGGGCGTCATCACCGGTGGTGGCGATCTTGAACTTCTTCGCCAGGCCTTCCTGCTCGATGTAGTTGTTCAGGTGGCGGGTAAGGGCGGAGCGGAAGCCTGCCAGGTGGGTACCGCCGTCACGCTGCGGAATGTTGTTGGTGAAGCAGAGGATGTTCTCGTTGAAGCTGTCGTTCCACTGCAGGGCGACTTCCACGCCAACGCCGTCTTCTTCGCGCTGGCAGTTGAAGTGGAAGACCTGGTTCACCGCGGTCTTGTTGGTGTTCAGGTACTCGACGAAGGCACGCAGGCCACCCTCGTACTTGAACAGCTCTTCCTTGCCGGCACGCTCATCGCGCAGGACGATGCCCACGCCGGAGTTCAGGAAGGACAGTTCGCGGATCCGCTTGGCCAGGATGTCCCAGCTGAAGTGGATGTTGTGGAAGGTTTCTGGAGAGGGCTTGAAGTGAACCTCAGTGCCCGAACCTTCGGTGTCGCCCACCGGGCGCAGCGGGAATTGCGGAACGCCGTGGTGATAAACCTGTTCCCAGACCTTGCCCTCACGGCGGATGGTCAGGCGCAGCTCGTGGGAGAGGGCGTTCACCACCGATACACCTACGCCGTGCAGGCCGCCGGAGACCTTGTAGCTGTTGTCGTCAAACTTACCGCCAGCGTGAAGGACGGTCATGATGACCTCTGCCGCGGAGACCCCTTCTTCCTTGTGGATATCCACCGGAATGCCGCGGCCGTTGTCGCGCACGGTGATGGATTCATCGGTGTGAATGGTGATGCTGATCTCGCTGCAGTAGCCCGCCAGCGCTTCGTCGATCGAGTTGTCCACGACCTCGAAGACCATGTGGTGCAGGCCAGTGCCGTCGTCGGTATCACCGATGTACATGCCCGGACGCTTACGTACGGCGTCCAGTCCCTTCAGTACCTTGATACTGGAAGAGTCGTAGGTGTTCTCGCTCATTCTTCACTCCCGATGGTAGTGTCCTGAGAGACGCGCCCATGTTCCACGTGGAACATCGACACCGGCGTTTCCATTCGCCAGCCGTCTTTCAATAAGTGCGGGTCGACGCAGGTGATGAATACCTGGCAACCCAGATCTTCGAGAAGCCGGCACAAAGACAACCGATGCTTCTCATCCAATTCGGAGGGGAGGTCATCCACCAGGTAGACGCATTGCCCGCGTTTCGCCTGGTTGATCAAATGCCCCTGGGCGATCCGCAACGCGCAGACCACCAATTTCTGTTGACCGCGGGACAGGATCTCCGCGGCATTGTGTCCTCCCAGGCGAATTCGCAGATCCGCCCGTTGAGGCCCCGCCTGGGTGTGGCCCATCTGCTGATCACGCAGCAGGCTGGACGACAGCACCTCACTCAATTCGCGTTCCTTGTCCCAGCCCCGGTAATAGCTGAGCGTCAGGTCGTCGAGCTGGATGAGCTCGGCCAGAGTACGCTCGAACTGGGGTTTCAAGGCCTGGATATAGGACCGCCGATACGCATCGATTTCGTCGCTCGCCGAGCATAATTCCCGGTCCCACGCAGCTTGCGAAGCACCGTCCAGTCTACCATGCCGGAGCCACGAGTTCCGCTGCCGCAGGGCCTTCTGCAGTCTTTGCCAGGCGGCCATGAAGCGTTGTTCCACGTGGAACACACCCCAGTCGAGAAACTGCCGGCGAATCTTCGGCGCACCTTCCAGCAAACGGAAACTGTCCGGATTGATCAGCTGCAGCGGCAAGGTCTCGGCGAGCTGGGCGGCACTGCGTGCATTCTGCCCATCGATACGAATCTGGAACTCGCCCTGGCGATCCCGTGAAACACCCAGGCTGCTATCGAAGCCATTCCCCAGACGTACCTGTCCGAACACCGTGCAGGCCGGTTCTTCGTATTGGATGACAGGTTGCAGACGCATGCTGCGGAACGAACGCGCGAGGCCGAGCAGATGGATGGCTTCCAGCACGCTGGTCTTGCCGCTGCCATTTTCGCCGTAGAGGATGTTGATGCGGGGGGAGGGGGAGAAGGTCACCGGGTGCAGGTTGCGCACCGCGGTGACCGAAAGGCGGGTAAGGGACATCGATACGCGTCAGAGGCGCATCGGCATGACGACGTAGGCAGAATCGTCGTTGTCCGCTTCCTGCAGCAGCGCACTGCTGTTGGAGTCAGAGAGAATCATGCGTACCTGCTCGGTACCCATCACACCCAGGACGTCCAGCAGGTAGCTGACGTTGAAGCCGATTTCCAGACTGCCACCGTTGTAGTCGACCTGCACTTCTTCTTCCGCCTCTTCCTGCTCCGGGTTGTTCGCCTGGATCTTCAGGAGGCCATTGGAAAGCTGCAAACGGATACCGCGGTACTTCTCGTTGGAAAGAATCGCAGTACGGCTGAAGGCTTCGCGCAACACCTGGCGATCACCGATCACCAGCTTGTCACCGCCTTTGGGCAGCACACGCTCGTAGTCGGGGAACTTGCCGTCCACCAGCTTGGAGGTGAAGGTGAACTCGCCGGTGGTCGCACGGATGTGATGTTGGCCAAGAACGATGGAGACTTCGCCGTCCTGTTCAGTGAGCAGACGAGCCAGCTCCAGGATGCCTTTACGCGGCACGATCACCTGATGGCGATCCTGTGCTTCCGGCACGCCATTGCTCAGCGAGCACATGGCCAGGCGGTGACCGTCGGTAGCCACGGCGCGCAAGGTACCGCCACCGACCTCCAGCAGCATGCCATTGAGGTAGTAGCGAACATCCTGCTGCGCCATGGCGAAGCTGGTGCGATCGATCAGGCGACGCAGCTTGCTCTGCACCAGGCTAAAGGTCAGCGAGCCGGGGCCTTCTTCCACAGTGGGGAAGTCATTGGCGGGCAGGGTGGAGAGGGTGAAGCGGCTGCGGCCGGCTTTCACCAGGAGCTTCTGCTCGTCGACACGGATATCGATCACGGCATCGCTGGGAAGGCTCTTGCAGATGTCCATCAGCTTGCGTGCCGGCACGGTGATTTCGCCCGGCTCAGCGGCATCTTCCAGCGTGACACGGCCAACCAGTTCGACTTCGAGGTCGGTACCGGTGAGCGACAGTTGCTGACCTTCGACGACCAGCAGGACGTTGGAAAGAACCGGCAGCGTCTGGCGGCGCTCGACGACGCCAGCGACCAGCTGCAGGGGTTTCAACAGAGCTTCGCGTTGAATAGTGAAATGCATGGTCTAGTCCCTTGCCTCGTGAGGCTGCGTCAGGTGGTCAGAGTACGCAGCAGGTTCTTGTAGTCCTCGCGGATATCCGCGTCGGATTCCTTGAGTTGAGCGATCTTACGACAGGCGTGCAGCACCGTGGTGTGATCCCGACCGCCGAAGGCCACGCCGATTTCCGGCAGGCTGTGGTTGGTCAGTTCCTTGGAAAGTGCCATGGCTACCTGGCGTGGACGCGCCACCGAGCGCGAACGGCGCTTGGACAGCAGGTCGGCGATCTTGATCTTGTAGTACTCGGCGACGGTGCGCTGGATGTTGTCGATGCTGACCAGCTTGTCCTGCAAGGCCAGCAGATCCTTCAGCGACTCGCGGATCAGCTCGATGGTGATCGGCCGGCCCATGAAGTGGGAGTGCGCGATCACACGTTTGAGCGCGCCTTCCAGCTCCCGCACGTTGGAGCGAATGCGCTGGGCGATGAAGAATGCAGCGTCATGCGGCAACTCGACCTTGGCCTGCTCGGCCTTCTTCATCAGGATCGCCACACGGGTTTCCAGTTCCGGCGGCTCCACGGCCACCGTCAGGCCCCAGCCGAAGCGGGACTTCAGGCGCTCTTCCAGGCCTTCGATTTCCTTCGGGTAACGGTCACTGGTCAGGATGACCTGCTGGCCGCCTTCGAGGAGGGCGTTGAAGGTGTGGAAAAACTCTTCCTGGGAACGCTCTTTGCGGGCGAAGAACTGGATATCGTCGATCAGCAGAGCATCTACCGACCGGTAGAAACGCTTGAACTCGTTGATGGCATTCAGCTGCAGCGCTTTCACCATGTCCGCGACGAAGCGCTCCGAATGCAGGTAGACGACCTTGGCATTGGGGTTCTTCTTCAGCAGGTGGTTACCCACAGCGTGCATCAAGTGGGTTTTACCCAGGCCGACGCCCCCATAAAGGAAGAGCGGGTTGTAGCCGTGCTTGAGGTTGTCCGCCACCTGCCAGGCTGCCGCGCGGGCCAACTGGTTGGATTTACCCTCGACGAAGTTCTCGAAGGTGAAGGTGCGGTTGAGGTAGCTGGTGTGCTTGAGCGCACCTTCTACCTGCACGTTGCGCTCGCTACGCACGGTAGCAGCGGGCATCGCCGCCGCCAGCGGATCGATCCCCGGGCTCGACTCGTCCAGATCGGCAATGGTCTGCACCGGCGCAGCCTGGATTGACTGGGGCTCGGAAACGGACACCGCAACGGGCGCCGGAGCAGCAGAGGACGCCGGGGCAACCGCCGGCTGCGCTACAGGCTGCACGTTGACCTGGGGCGTCGGCACCAGGGCAGGCCTTGGCGTGCGGCTACGGCGACTGCCGATCAGCAGCGAAATCGCCGGGATCTGGCCATTGCCACGCTCGCCCAGCAGCTCCAGCAGGCGGCCCATGTACTTCTCATTGACCCAGTCGAGTACGAAGCGGTTGGGTGCGTAGACGCGCAACTCTTCCCCCTCGGCCTCGACCTGCAAAGGTCGAATCCAGGTGTTGAATTGCTGGGACGGCAGCTCGTCGCGCAGAAGCTCCACGCACTGCTGCCAAAGTTCCACGGACACGGATATCCCCCAAAAGAAGTCGCAAAGCGAAACAGACCGCCATTGTATCCGCGCCAGACCAACTTATCCACAGTTAAGCGTGCCAGGACACAAGCAAAATCAAGGTGTTAATGATTTTACCGGTGGTCGGGTAATGGCGCCTTGAACCTTGTGGATAACAGCTTGATGGGGCAGGGGACGACGCAGGGGATCAATCTGTGGAAAAAACTTCTGTGGAAAAAACCGCATTCCATACCCAGCTTTCCAACCGGCCCCACACAACCCGCGCACGACTTCCCGACAGGGTTATCATTGGCTGTACCCCGCGCACCCTGTTCCCTTGGAGGAGTTATGCACAGGCAGATACCTGCATAAACATAATCATCGATTCAATCTTTAAAGAAAGAGATTTCCTTCCTTTCTATAGATTTTGTTTCCGATGCTGGTTGGAAATTGACCTGACCGCATGATTTCACTAGAATCGCCGGTCTCTTTAAACGGGGTCACTGCGACCTCATGTCGTCAAACCCAGGTACCGAATCATGAAACGTACTTTCCAACCCAGCACCCTCAAGCGCGCTCGCGTTCACGGCTTCCGCGCTCGCATGGCAACCAAGAACGGTCGTCAGGTTCTGTCGCGTCGTCGCGCCAAGGGCCGCAAGCGTCTGACCGTCTGATTTGTCCGACACAGGTGGTGAGTCAAGATTTCAGCCGGGAAAAACGTCTTCTGACAGCCCGGCAATTCACAGCAGTCTTCGACTCCCCCACCTCCAAGGTTCCCGGCAAGCACATTCTGCTGCTGGCGCGCGAAAACGGTCTCGATCATCCCCGCCTCGGCCTGGTGATCGGCAAAAAGAACGTCAAGCTCGCCGTCGAGCGTAACCGCCTTAAACGCCTTCTCCGCGATTCCTTCCGCCTCAACCAGCAGAAGCTGGCTGGTCTGGATATCGTGGTGATCGCGCGCAAAGGTCTTGGCGATCTGGAGAATCCGGAGCTGCACCAGCAGTTCGGCAAACTCTGGAAGCGCCTGTTGCGCAATCGGCCAAGTCCGGAACCCGCGACAGAATCTCCGGGAGTGGCCGACAGTTCCCATGCGTAGACTGGCGCTGTTACTGATCCAGTTTTACCGCTACGCCATCAGTCCCATGATGGGCAGGCACTGTCGTTTCTACCCCAGCTGTTCCTGCTACGCGCAGGAGGCCATTGAAATCCATGGCTTCCTGCGTGGTGGCTGGCTGGCCGCTCGTCGCCTAGGCCGCTGCCATCCCTGGCACCCCGGTGGCTACGACCCGGTACCGCCAGATCCTTCCAAGCCCGCCCCTTCCTCGACGGCCGAGTAACCATGGACATCAAACGTTCAATCCTATTCGTCGCCCTGGCAATCGTGTCCTACGCGCTGGTTCTCCAGTGGAACAAGGACTACGGCCAGCCCGAACTGCCGGCGCAGACCGCGACCTTCAATCAGACTGAAGGCCTGCCGGACACTTCCGTGCCTGCCGGCAACGCGGCCAACGCTGACGTACCCACCACGCAGAACGCCCAGGCCAGCCTGCCTAACGAGCAGAAGCCGGCAGCAGCCAGCGAACAGCTGATCCGCGTGAAGACTGATGTCCTGGACCTGACCATCGACCCGCGCGGCGGCGACGTGATCAAGCTTGGTCTGACCCAGTACCCGCTGCGCCAGGACCGCCCGGATGTGCCGTTCCCGCTGTTCGAGCGTGACAACCAGCGTACCTACCTGGCCCAGAGCGGCCTGACCGGTGCCAATGGTCCGGACGCCGCTGCCAGCGGGCGCCCGCTCTACGCTTCGGCTAAACCTGTCTACGAACTGGCGGACGGCCAGGACCAGATGGTCGTCGACCTGACTTATGCACAGGACGGCGTCAGCTACATCAAGCGCTTCACCTTCCACCGCGGCCTGAAAAGCGACTGCACCGAGAAAGAAAAGGCGCAGAAGAAACTCGAGTGCATCAACCCCAATGCCTATCAGGTCGGCGTGAGCTACCTGATCGACAACCAGAGCGACAAACCGTGGAGCGCCTCGCTGTTCGCCCAGCTCAAGCGTGACGCCAGCGTCGACCCGTCCTCTACCACCGCGACCGGTGTGTCGACCTACCTCGGCGCCGCGGTCTGGACCCCTGAAAAGCCCTACGTAAAAGTGTCCATGAAGGACATGGACAAGGAGCAGTTCAAGGAAACCGTCCAGGGAGGCTGGGTAGCCTGGCTGCAGCACTACTTCGTCACCGCCTGGGTTCCCGCCAAGGGCGATACCCACAGCGTGATGACCCGCAAGGACGCTCAGGGCAACTACATCGTCGGCTACACCGGCCCCAACCTGACGGTTGCGCCGGGTGCCAAGGGCGAAACCAGCATGACCCTGTACGCCGGCCCCAAACTGCAGGCGTACCTGAAGGAACTGTCCCCGGGCCTGGAACTGACCGTCGACTACGGTCCGCTGTGGTTCATCGCCCAGCCGATCTTCTGGCTGCTGCAACATATCCACAACCTGGTGGGTAACTGGGGCTGGTCGATCATCTTCCTGACCATCGTCATCAAACTGGCCTTCTTCCCGCTGTCCGCCGCCAGCTACCGCTCCATGGCCCGCATGCGCGCCGTGTCGCCGAAACTGGCCGCCCTGAAGGAACAGCACGGCGACGATCGCCAGAAGATGTCCCAGGCGATGATGGAGCTGTACAAAAAAGAGAAGATCAATCCGCTGGGCGGCTGCCTGCCGATCCTGGTGCAGATGCCGGTCTTCCTCTCCCTGTACTGGGTACTGCTTGAAAGCGTCGAGATGCGCCAGGCTCCGTGGCTGGGCTGGATCGTCGACCTGTCGGTGAAGGATCCGTTCTTCATCCTGCCGATCATCATGGGCGCTACCATGCTGGTTCAGCAGATGCTCAACCCGACTCCGCCGGACCCCATGCAGGCCAAGGTCATGAAGCTGATGCCGATCATCTTCACCTTCTTCTTCCTGTGGTTCCCGGCTGGTCTGGTTCTGTACTGGGTTGTGAACAACTGCCTGTCCATCGCGCAGCAGTGGTACATTACCCGTCGGATCGAGGCTTCCGCGAAGAAGGCTTCCGCCTGATATCGCAGCCTGAAACCGATCGACAAGACGCCCCCTCGTGGGGCGTTTTGCTATGTGGATAACGTTGCTTTCCCGCGCGCCACGAACACAACCGCGAGACCGCCGACATGAATACAGCCCGTGAAACCATCGCCGCCGTTGCCACCGCTCAGGGCCGTGGCGGGGTGGGCATTGTCCGCGTCTCCGGTCCCCGTGCCCGCACCATGGCCATTACCCTGAGCGGGCGCGAGCCGCAGCCTCGCCATGCGCACTACGGGCCGTTCCATGCCGATGATGGCGACGTTATCGACGAAGGCCTGCTGCTCTTCTTCCCCGGCCCGAATTCCTTCACCGGCGAGGATGTGCTCGAACTGCAGGGCCACGGCGGCCCGGTGGTGATGGATATGCTGCTGCAACGTTGCCTGGAGCTGGGAGCGCGCCAGGCCCGTCCGGGTGAGTTCAGCGAACGCGCCTTCCTCAACGACAAGCTCGACCTGGCCCAGGCTGAAGCCATCGCCGACCTTATCGAGGCCAGCTCAGCCCAGGCTGCGCGCAATGCCGTGCGTTCACTGCAAGGAGAGTTCTCCCGCCGCGTGCACAGCCTGACCGATCAATTGATCGGCCTGCGCATGTATGTCGAGGCCGCCATCGACTTCCCGGAAGAGGAAATCGACTTCCTCGCCGATGGCCATGTGCTGTCGCAACTGGATGCGGTGCGCGCAGAGCTTGCCTCGGTATTGCGCGAGGCTGGCCAGGGCGCGCTGCTGCGCGATGGCATGACCGTAGTGATCGCCGGGCGTCCCAATGCCGGCAAATCGAGCCTGCTGAACGCCCTGGCCGGCCGCGAAGCCGCCATCGTCACCGATATCGCCGGCACCACCCGCGACGTGTTGCGCGAACATATCCACATCGACGGTATGCCGCTGCACATTGTCGACACCGCCGGTCTGCGCAGCACTGATGATCATGTGGAAAAGATCGGCGTGGAACGCGCGCTGAAGGCAATCAGCGAAGCCGACCGCGTGCTTTTGGTAGTGGACTCCACCGCGCCGGAAGCCAGCGACCCCTTCGCCTTGTGGCCTGAGTTCCTGGACAGCCGACCCGATCCGGCGCACGTGACCCTAATCCGCAACAAGGCGGATTTATCCACAGAGTCAGTCGGGCTGCAGGAGAGCGCTGACGGTCACGTCACCATCGCCTTGTCCGCCCGCTCGGGGAATGGGCTGGACCTGTTGCGCGAGCACCTGAAGGCCTGCATGGGCTTCGAGCAAACAGCAGAGAGCAGCTTCAGCGCCCGCCGCCGGCACCTGGAGGCCTTGCGCCAGGCAGGAGATAGCCTCGAGCATGGCCGCGCACAGCTCACCCTGAGCGGCGCAGGTGAACTGCTGGCCGAGGACCTGCGCCAGGCCCAGCAGGCACTTGGCGAGATTACCGGCGCCTTCACGCCGGACGACCTTTTAGGCCGAATCTTCTCCAGCTTCTGCATCGGCAAGTAATCCACAACCCAGCCTTTCCCCACCGGTGACGGAGCCATTCCGTCACCGCGCATCCTGCCGTCCCCGTTTTCCCTCTGGAACATCTATCCACAGCCATGAATACAGCTGAAGCCTAGTGATGCGTGGCTTTCAGAGAATAAAAGGAGCCTTCCACAGGCATTCGTGAACCCTGTGGAAAAGTACCGTACAGCTTAGTAGACAACCCCTGCACCATCCTGTGGGTAAATCCACCTGTTGATAACATGCTACTTAATCCACAGGCTGAACACGGAAGATCCCCTGCAACCTGACAGCATCGACACAGGGTTGTTATCGGCTGAAACCTTTATGGTTCAAGGCCTGCATCGGCTTATCCACAGAAAACCGCTTCACCATACATAAACACAAGCTCTAAAAAGATTTAAAAAAGTTCCTCTCTTTTATTTTCTATAGCGTCGAACAAAACCGATTGGCTATTTTTTGTTCAGCGCCTTCAATCGAAAGCCCTTAACCCCTATACTGTCCGGCTCTCTTCTTTCTCCTTGATCAACAGGCACGAGGTGCGTGGTGGATTTCCCTTCCCGTTTTGACGTGATCGTGATCGGCGGCGGCCATGCCGGCACAGAGGCCGCATTAGCGGCTGCACGCATGGGCGTGAAGACGCTGCTGCTCACCCACAATGTGGAAACCCTCGGCCAGATGAGCTGCAACCCCGCCATCGGTGGGATCGGCAAGAGCCATCTGGTCAAGGAAATCGATGCCCTGGGCGGCGCCATGGCGCTGGCCACCGATAAAGGCGGCATCCAGTTCCGCGTCCTGAACAGCCGCAAGGGCCCGGCCGTACGCGCTACGCGTGCACAGGCAGACCGCATCCTCTACAAGGCAGCGGTGCGGGAAATCCTCGAGAACCAGCCCAACCTCTGGATATTCCAGCAGTCCTGCGATGACCTGATCGTCGAGCAGGATCAGGTGCGCGGCGTGGTGACCCAGATGGGTCTGAAATTCAATGCGGATAACGTCGTGCTTACCGCCGGCACCTTCCTCGGCGGACTTATCCACATCGGTCTGCAGAATTACTCCGGCGGCCGCGCAGGCGATCCGCCCTCCATCGCCCTGGCCAAGCGCCTTCGCGAGCTGCCGCTGCGTGTCGGTCGCCTGAAGACCGGGACGCCTCCGCGCATCGATGGTCGCAGCGTCGATTTCAGCGTGATGACCGAACAACCGGGCGATACCCCGATTCCCGTGATGTCCTTCCTCGGTTCCAGGGAAATGCATCCGCGCCAGGTCAGTTGCTGGATCACCCACACCAACTCGCGGACCCACGAGATCATCGCGTCCAACCTCGATCGCTCGCCCATGTACTCCGGTGTGATCGAAGGTGTCGGTCCGCGTTACTGCCCGTCGATCGAAGACAAGATCCATCGCTTCGCCGACAAGGACAGCCATCAGGTTTTCCTCGAACCCGAGGGCCTGACCACGCACGAGCTGTATCCGAACGGCATCTCCACGTCGCTGCCCTTCGATGTGCAGCTGGATATCGTCCGGTCGATCCGCGGCATGGAGAACGCGCATATCGTTCGCCCGGGCTACGCCATCGAGTACGACTACTTCGACCCGCGTGACCTCAAGTACAGCCTGGAAACCAAGGTGATCGACGGCCTGTTCTTTGCTGGCCAGATCAATGGCACCACCGGCTACGAAGAAGCCGGCGCCCAGGGCCTGCTCGCCGGCACCAACGCCGCACTGCGTTCGCAAGGCCGCGACAGCTGGTGCCCGCGTCGTGACGAGGCCTACATCGGCGTACTGGTCGACGACCTGATCACTCTCGGCACCCAGGAGCCGTACCGCATGTTCACCTCGCGCGCCGAATACCGGCTGATCCTGCGCGAGGACAATGCCGATCTGCGCCTGACCGAAAAGGGCCGCGAGCTGGGTCTCATCGACGACGAGCGCTGGGCTGTATTCGAAGCCAAGCGCGAAGGTATCGAGCGTGAAGAACAGCGGCTGAAGAGCACCTGGGTTCGCCCCAACACTGCGCAGGGCGATGCCATCGCCGAACGTTTCGGCACTCCGCTGGCTCACGAATACAACCTGCTCAACCTGCTGGCCCGTCCGGAAATCGACTACGCAAGCCTGGCCGAAGTGACCGGCGCTGGCGCAGAAGACCCGCAGGTCGCCGAACAGGTGGAGATCCGCACCAAGTACGCCGGCTATATCGATCGCCAGCAGGAAGAGATCGCTCGCCTGCGTGCCAGCGAGGACACCCGCCTGCCTGTGGATATCGACTACCAGTCCATTTCCGGGCTCTCGAAGGAGATTCAGCTCAAGCTGGGTAATGCCCGACCGGAAACCCTCGGTCAGGCCGGCCGCATCCCGGGCGTGACACCGGCGGCGATTTCCCTGTTGCTGATCCATCTGAAGAAACGCTCGTCCGGTCGTCAGCTGGAGCAGAGCGCCTGATGTCCGTGGTCACTGCCCGCCACGCCGACGAACTCGCGCGTGGCATCCAGACGCTCGGCCTGGATATCGACGCCGCTGCCCAGCAACGACTGCTGGACTACCTGGCCCTGCTGGCCAAGTGGAACAAGGCCTACAACCTCACCGCCGTGCGCGATGTGGATGAAATGGTCTCGCGCCACCTGCTCGACAGTCTGAGCATCGTCGCGCAATTCGAAGCCGCCGGCGGTGAGCGCTGGCTGGATGTCGGCAGCGGTGGAGGCATGCCTGGTATCCCGCTGGCCATACTGTTCCCCGCAAAGTCCCTGACCCTGCTGGACAGCAACGGCAAGAAGACCCGCTTCCTGACCCAGGTGAAGCTGGAGCTCAAGCTCGACAACCTGCAGGTTATCCACAGCCGTGTGGAAGCCTTCCAGCCCGAGCAGCCGTTCGACGGGATCGTCTCGCGGGCTTTCAGCAGCCTCGAAGACTTCACGAACTGGACGCGTCACCTGGGTGACACTCGAACCAACTGGCTGGCCATGAAAGGCGTGCACCCCAGCGACGAGCTCGCGGCACTCCCGGAGGATTTCCGGGTCGAAGCCGAACACGCTCTGGCGGTGCCGGGTTGCCAAGGCCAGCGCCATCTGCTGATACTGCGCCGCACTGCATGACGGGGAGTGGGGAAAACCATGGCTAAGGTATTCGCGATCGCCAACCAGAAGGGCGGCGTCGGCAAGACCACGACCTGTATCAACCTCGCGGCATCGCTGGTCGCCACCAAGCGACGCGTGCTGCTGATCGACCTCGATCCACAGGGCAATGCCACCACCGGCAGCGGTGTGGATAAGTTGTCCCTGGACCATTCCATCTACGACGTGCTCACCGGCGAATGCGACCTGGCCCAGGCCATGCAGTTCTCCGAGCACGGCGGTTACCAGCTGCTGCCCGCCAACCGCGACCTCACCGCGGCGGAAGTGGTGCTGCTGGAAATGGATATGAAGGAGCATCGTCTGCGCCACGCGCTGGCGCCGATCCGCGAGAACTACGACTTCATCCTCATCGACTGCCCGCCGTCGCTGTCGATGCTGACGGTCAACGCCCTGTCCGCCTCGGACGGCGTGATCATCCCCATGCAGTGCGAGTACTACGCACTGGAAGGGCTGACCGACCTGATGAACAGCATCCAGCGCATCGCCGAGCGCCTGAATCCGGCGCTGAAGATCGAAGGCCTCCTGCGCACCATGTACGACCCGCGCATCAGTCTGACCAACGACGTCAGCGCGCAGTTGCAGGAACACTTCGACGACAAGCTCTACACCACCGTGATCCCGCGCAACGTGCGACTCGCTGAAGCCCCCAGCTTTGGCATGCCGGCGCTGGTCTACGACAAGCAATCGCGCGGTGCCCTCGCCTACCTGGCGCTGGCCGGCGAGCTGGTGCGCCGTCAGCGCGCCGCTCGCACCACCGCACCCGCCTAAGAGATTAAGGAACCCGCATGGCCGCCAAGAAACGAGGTCTCGGACGCGGGCTGGACGCCCTGCTCAGTGGCTCCAGCGCCGCTACGCTGCAGGAAGAAGCCGTTCAGGTGGACAGCAAGGAGCTGCAACACCTGCCGCTGGACCTGATCCAGCGCGGCAAGTACCAGCCCCGCCGCGACATGGACCCGCAGGCCCTCGAGGAACTCGCCCAGTCGATCAAGGCCCAGGGTGTGATGCAGCCGATCGTGGTGCGCCCCATCGGCAACGGTCGCTACGAGATCATCGCCGGTGAGCGCCGCTGGCGCGCCACCCAGCAGGCCGGCCTGGACAAGATCCCGGCGATGGTCCGCGAAGTGCCCGACGAAGCTGCCATCGCCATGGCACTGATCGAGAACATCCAGCGCGAAGACCTCAATCCCATCGAGGAAGCGGCTGCCCTGCAGCGCCTGCAGCAGGAATTCCAGCTGACCCAGCAACAGGTCGCCGACGCCGTGGGCAAATCCCGCGTCACCGTGGCCAATCTGTTGCGGCTGATCGCTCTGCCGGAGGAGATCAAGACCCTGCTCTCCCATGGCGACCTGGAAATGGGCCATGCCCGCGCCTTGCTCGGACTGCCGGAGAATCGGCAGGTTGAGGGTGCGCGACATGTTGTCGCACGCGGTTTCACTGTGCGTCAGACCGAAGCACTAGTGCGCCAGTGGCTCAATACATCCGAGGAACCTGTCAAAACGGTCAGGACCGACCCGGACATCAGCCGCCTCGAACAGCGCCTGGCCGAGCGCCTGGGCGCTCCCGTGCAGATTCGCCATGGCCAGAAGGGCAAGGGCCAGTTGGTGATCCGCTACAACTCCCTCGACGAGCTGCAGGGTGTGCTCGCCCACATACGCTGATACGAAAGGCTATGTAGGGGGTCGTCGGAAATCACTACCTGACGGTTGAACGGGTATGCGGCGCCCCCTATACTCTGCGCGCAATTTTGTCGGCACAAAGTATGCCAAGTTGTTGATTTGTGAAGCCGACGCCAGAGGACTGTGAGCTCAGATGGAACCCCGCAAGCCCAATCGTTTGCCCTTCCATCGTCAACCGGCGTTTCGCCTGTTGCTCGTCCAACTGGTGGTGCTGCTTATCGGTGCAGGAACCCTGTGGTTTGCCCGGGGATCGGTCGCAGGTTATTCCGGATTGCTCGGAGGCCTGATTGCGTGGTTGCCGAATCTGTACTTTGCTCGCAAGGCGTTCCGTTATAGCGGCGCGCGTTCTGCCCAGCTGATAGTCCGGTCCTTTTATGCCGGTGAGGCGGGAAAACTGATTCTGACGGCAGTGCTCTTCGCACTGACGTTCGCAGGTGTGAAGCCGCTGGCGCCCCCGGCGCTGTTCGGCCTCTACCTGCTGACCCTCGCGGTCAGCTGGTTTGCACCCCTGCTGATGCGAAACACATTTACAAGACCTTAGAGCGATTGAGGCAAACATGGCAGCAGAAAGCGCTTCGGGTTACATCCAGCACCACTTGCAGAACCTGACCCTGGGTCGTCTGCCGGATGGTTCCTGGGGGTTCGCCCACACCGCCGAACAAGCCAAGGAAATGGGCTTCTGGGCATTCCACGTTGATACCCTGGGCTGGTCCGTATTCCTCGGCCTGGTGTTCATCCTGATCTTCCGCATGGCAGCCAAGAAGGCCACCAGCGGTCAACCTGGCGGCCTGCAGAACTTCGTCGAAGTTCTCGTGGAGTTCGTCGACGGCAGCGTGAAGGACACCTTCCACGGCCGTAATCCGCTCATCGCACCGCTGGCGCTGACCGTGTTCGTCTGGATCTTCCTGATGAACCTGATCGACCTGGTGCCCGTGGACTTCCTGCCGCTGGCGGCTCAGGCGGTCACCGGCAACGAGCACCTGTTCTTCCGCGCCGTGGCCACTACCGACCCGAATGCTACCTTCGGCATGTCGATCGCCGTGTTCGCGCTGATCATCTTCTACAGCATCAAGGTCAAGGGCATCGGCGGCTTCCTCGGCGAGCTGACCCTGCACCCGTTCCACAGCAGCAACATGGTGGTTCAGATCATCCTGATCCCCGTGAACTTCCTGCTGGAGTTCGTGACCCTGATCGCCAAGCCGGTATCCCTGGCACTGCGTCTGTTCGGCAACATGTACGCCGGCGAGCTGATCTTCATCCTGATCGCCGTGATGTTCGGTTCCGGCATCCTCTGGCTGGGCGGCATGGGCGTCGTGCTGAACTGGGCGTGGGCCGTGTTCCACATCCTGATCATCACCCTGCAGGCCTTCATCTTCATGATGCTGACCATCGTCTACCTGTCGATGGCCCACGAAGACAGCCACTGATCCAAAGATTCTATGCGCCCATTCCCTCGCGGGAGTGGGCGTAAGAAGAGCTTCACCACCTTAACTTGCTTCAACCTTTAACCAACACGACAAAAAAGTCGGGAGGAAAAATGGAAACTGTAGTTGGACTCACTGCTATCGCCGTTGCACTGCTGATCGGTCTGGGCGCTCTGGGTACCGCCATCGGCTTCGGCCTGCTGGGCGGCAAGTTCCTGGAAGGCGCTGCTCGTCAGCCGGAAATGGTTCCGATGCTGCAGGTCAAAATGTTCATCGTCGCCGGCCTGCTCGACGCCGTGACCATGATCGGTGTTGGTATCGCTCTGTTCTTCACCTTCGCTAACCCGTTCATTGCTCAGGTTGCCCAGTAATTTCCGCAACGCGGAAATCTGTGACTGAACAACGAACGAGCGAGGTATTGGCGTGAACATTAATGCAACTCTGATCGGCCAGGCCATCGCGTTCGCCATCTTCGTCCTGTTCTGCATGAAGTTCGTGTGGCCTCCGGTCATTGCGGCTCTGCACGAGCGTCAGAAGAAGATCGCCGACGGCCTGGACGCTGCCAACCGCGCGGCTCGTGACCTGGAACTGGCCCACGAGAAAGCGGGTCAGCAACTGCGCGAAGCCAAGGCTCAGGCAGCCGAAATCATCGAGCAGGCGAAGAAGAGCGCTAACCAGATCGTTGACGAAGCCCGTGATCAGGCCCGTGCCGAAGGTGATCGCATGATCGCCCAGGCCAAAGCCCAGATCGAACAGGAACTCAACAGCGTCAAAGACGCCCTGCGTGCCCAAGTGGGTGCCCTGGCTGTCTCCGGCGCCGAGAAGATCCTGGGTGCTTCGATCGATGCCAACGCGCAAAAGCAGCTGGTTGATCAACTGGCCGCCGAGATCTAAGCAGAGGGCGATATGGCAGAACTGACCACATTGGCTCGTCCTTACGCGAAGGCGGCTTTCGAGTACGCCCAGGCTCATCAGCAATTGGCCGATTGGTCTACTGCTCTGGGTGTGCTGGCTGCAGTGTCGCAGGACGACACCGTGCGCCAGCTGCTCAAGGAGCCTCAGCTGACCGCAGCCGCCAAGGCTGACGCGCTGATCGACGTGTGTGGCGACAAGCTCAATGCTCCGGCCCAGAACTTCGTCCGGACTGTGGCTGAAAACAAGCGGCTCGACCTGCTGCCGACCATCTTCGTGATGTTCGAGCAACTCAAGGCCGAGCAGGAAAAATTGGTCGAGGTCGAGGTCACCAGTGCCTTCGCCCTGGACCAGCAACAGCAGGACAAACTCGCCAAGGCTCTCAGCGCCCGGCTCAGTCGCGAAGTGCGACTTCATGCGTCGGAAGACGCGAGCCTGATCGGCGGCGTGGTTATTCGCGCCGGCGACTTGGTAATCGATGGCTCGGTGCGCGGCAAAATCGCGAAACTGGCCGAAGCGTTGAAATCTTGAGTTTGAAGGGGCAGCGGCATGCAGCAACTCAATCCTTCCGAAATTAGTGAAATCATCAAGGGGCGCATCGAGAAACTCGACGTCGCCTCGCAAGCGCGCAACGAAGGCACCATCGTCAGTGTTTCCGATGGCATCGTGCGCATCTTCGGTCTGGCCGACGTCATGTACGGCGAGATGATCGAATTCCCGGGCGGCGTCTACGGTATGGCGCTGAACCTGGAGCAAGACTCCGTCGGTGCTGTGGTACTGGGTGAATACCAGGACCTCAAAGAAGGCATGAACGCCAAGTGCACCGGCCGCATCCTGGAAGTCCCGGTTGGTCCGGAACTGCTGGGTCGCGTTGTCGACGCCCTGGGTAACCCGATCGATGGCAAAGGCCCGATCGATGCCAAACTGACCGACGCTGTCGAGAAAGTGGCACCGGGCGTGATCTGGCGTAAGTCGGTAGACCAGCCGGTTCAGACCGGTTACAAGTCGGTCGACGCCATGATCCCGGTTGGCCGTGGCCAGCGCGAGCTGATCATCGGTGACCGTCAGATCGGTAAAACCGCTCTGGCCATCGACGCCATCATCAACCAGAAGAACAGCGGCATCCGCTGCGTCTACGTTGCCATCGGTCAGAAGCAATCGACCATCGCCAACGTCGTTCGCAAGCTGGAAGAAAACGGCGCCCTGGCCAACACCATCGTGGTGGTTGCCAGCGCTTCCGAATCCGCCGCTCTGCAATACCTGGCTCCGTACTCCGGCTGCACCATGGGCGAGTACTTCCGTGACCGCGGCGAAGACGCTCTGATCGTTTATGACGATCTGTCCAAGCAAGCTGTTGCCTACCGCCAGATCTCCCTGCTGCTGCGCCGTCCGCCGGGCCGCGAAGCTTACCCGGGCGACGTGTTCTATCTCCACAGCCGTCTGCTGGAGCGCGCTTCCCGCGTTTCCGAAGAGTACGTAGAGAAGTTCACCAACGGCGAAGTGAAAGGCAAGACCGGTTCCCTGACCGCCCTGCCGATCATCGAGACCCAGGCCGGCGACGTTTCCGCGTTCGTTCCGACCAACGTGATCTCGATCACCGACGGCCAGATCTTCCTGGAATCCGCCATGTTCAACTCGGGTATCCGTCCGGCCGTCAACGCCGGTATCTCGGTATCCCGTGTCGGTGGCGCGGCCCAGACCAAGATCATCAAGAAGCTGTCCGGTGGCATTCGTACCGCCCTGGCCCAGTACCGTGAACTGGCGGCCTTCGCCCAGTTCGCCTCGGACCTGGACGACGCGACCCGCAAGCAGCTGGAACATGGTCAGCGCGTTACCGAGCTGATGAAGCAGAAGCAGTACGCGCCGATGTCCATCGCCGAGATGTCGCTGTCCCTGTATGCCGCCGAGCGTGGCTTCCTGCAGGACGTCGAGATCGCCAAGGTGGGCGCCTTCGAACAAGCGCTGATCGCCTACTTCCAACGTGAGAACGCCGCTCTGCTGGCGAAGATCAACGAGAAGGGTGACTTCAACGACGAAATCGACGCAGGCATCAAGGCCGGCATCGAGAAGTTCAAGGCCACCCAAACCTGGTAAGCCGCAGCGGGGGTCGGTGACGGCCCCCGCCTGCTAAACCGATAGGTGTGAAATGGCAGGCGCAAAAGAGATTCGCAGCAAGATTGCGAGCATCAAAAGCACGCAAAAAATCACCAATGCCATGGAAAAGGTGGCGGTGAGCAAGATGCGCAAGGCACAAATGCGCATGGCGGCCGGCCGTCCCTACGCGGAGCGCATTCGCCAGGTGATCGGCCATCTGGCCAACGCCAACCCGGAATACCGTCACCCGTTCATGGTCGAGCGTGAAGTAAAACGCGTCGGCTACATCGTGGTGAGCTCCGACCGTGGCCTGGCTGGCGGCCTGAACATCAACCTGTTCAAGGCGCTCGTCAAGGACATGAGCGGGCAGCGCGATCGTGGCGCGGAGATTGATCTCTGCGTGATCGGCTCCAAGGGTGCATCCTTCTTCAAGAGCTATGGCGGCAACGTGGTTGCAGCTATCAGCCACCTGGGCGAAGAGCCGTCGATCAATGATCTGATCGGCAGCGTCAAGGTCATGCTGGATGCCTACCTGGAAGGTCGCATCGATCGCCTGTACGTGGTTTCCAACAAGTTCGTCAACACCATGACCCAGAAGCCGACCGTGGAACAGCTGATTCCGCTGGTGGCCGAGGACAATGCCGAGCTGAAGCACCACTGGGACTACCTCTACGAACCCGACGCCAAGGCCCTCCTCGACGGCCTGCTGGTGCGCTACGTGGAATCCCAGGTGTACCAGGCCGTGGTTGAGAACAACGCCTGTGAGCAGGCGGCCCGGATGATTGCAATGAAGAACGCTACCGACAACGCCGGTGATCTGATCAGTGGTCTGCAACTGATCTACAACAAGGCACGTCAGGCGGCGATCACCCAGGAAATCTCGGAAATCGTCGGCGGCGCTGCCGCGGTGTAAGAACAGGTTCAAAATTCAGAGGAACCAGACATGAGTAGCGGACGTATCGTTCAAATCATCGGCGCCGTGATCGACGTGGAATTCCCGCGCGATGCCGTGCCGAGCATCTACGAGGCCCTGAAAGTTCAGGGCGTCGAAACCACCCTGGAAGTCCAGCAGCAGCTGGGCGACGGCGTGGTTCGTTCCATTGCGATGGGTTCCACCGAAGGCCTCAAGCGTGGCCTGAACGTGGAAAGCACCGGCGCAGCCATCTCCGTCCCGGTCGGCACCAAGACCCTGGGTCGTATCATGGACGTGCTGGGCAACCCGATCGACGAAGCGGGCCCGATCGGCGAAGAAGAGCGCTGGGGTATTCACCGCGACGCTCCGTCCTACGCTGACCAGGCTGGCGGCAACGACCTGCTGGAAACCGGCATCAAGGTTATCGACCTGGTCTGCCCGTTCGCCAAGGGCGGTAAAGTCGGTCTGTTCGGTGGTGCCGGTGTCGGCAAGACCGTCAACATGATGGAACTGATCCGTAACATCGCCATGGAGCACAGCGGTTACTCTGTGTTCGCTGGTGTGGGCGAGCGTACTCGTGAGGGTAACGACTTCTACCACGAGATGAAGGATTCCGGCGTACTGGACAAGGTAGCCCTGGTTTACGGCCAGATGAACGAGCCGCCGGGCAACCGTCTGCGCGTTGCGCTGACCGGCCTGACCATGGCCGAGAAGTTCCGTGACGAAGGCCGTGACGTACTGCTGTTCATCGACAACATCTACCGTTACACCCTCGCCGGTACCGAAGTATCCGCACTGCTGGGCCGTATGCCTTCGGCAGTAGGTTACCAGCCGACCCTGGCCGAAGAGATGGGCGTTCTGCAAGAGCGCATCACCTCCACCAAGAAAGGCTCGATCACCTCGATCCAGGCCGTTTACGTTCCCGCGGACGACCTGACCGACCCGAGCCCGGCGACCACCTTCGCCCACTTGGACGCCACCGTCGTACTGTCCCGTGACATCGCCTCGCTGGGTATCTACCCGGCCGTGGATCCGCTGGACTCGACTTCCCGTCAGCTGGACCCGCTGGTCATCGGCCAGGATCACTACGACACCGCTCGTGGCGTGCAGTACGTTCTGCAGCGCTACAAGGAGCTGAAGGACATCATCGCGATCCTCGGCATGGACGAACTGTCCGAAGCCGACAAGCTGCTGGTGGCCCGTGCTCGTAAGATCCAGCGCTTCCTGTCCCAGCCGTTCTTCGTGGCTGAAGTATTCACCGGCTCGCCGGGCAAATACGTCTCCCTGAAGGACACCATCGCTGGCTTCAAAGGCATCCTCAACGGCGACTACGATCACCTGCCCGAGCAGGCGTTCTACATGGTCGGCGGCATCGAAGAAGCCATCGAGAAAGCGAAGAAGCTGTAATCCGTGCGCCCGGCAACGGGCGCCCAGGCCGTCGAGGAGCGTTGCGAGCGACGGTCAGGCAAGGCGGAATTGATCGAAGAAGCGCGGTTTACGTTGGTAAACGAGCATTCTGAGATCGATTCCAACGCCGCCTGGCCTAGCGCAGTAGCGCATCGACAGCCTAATTACGTGAGGCAAGGGTATGGCTATTACAGTCCACTGCGACATCGTCAGCGCCGAAGCGGAGATCTTCTCCGGTCTGGTCGAGCTGGTCGTAGCGCACGGCTCCCTGGGCGATCTGGGTATCGCTCCGGGCCACGCGCCGCTGATCACCGAGCTCAAGCCGGGTCCGATCCGCCTGGTGAAGCAGGGTGGCGAGCAGGAGGTGTACTACATCTCCGGCGGCTTCCTCGAAGTACAGCCGAACATGGTCAAGGTTCTCGCCGACACCGTGATTCGCGCAGGCGACCTCGACGAAGCGGCTGCCCAGACCGCACTGAAGGAAGCTGAGAAGGCTCTGCAAGGCAAAGGTGCAGAGTTCGACTACAGCTCCGCCGCAGCCCGCCTGGCCGAAGCCGCAGCGCAACTGCGCACGGTCCAGCAGGTTCGCAAGAAGTACGGCGGCTAAGCCGCGAAGTCCTCAGGGACTTCAGCGTCAAATGGGAAAAGGGTAGCCTTGGCTACCCTTTTTCTTTTTCCACTCGCGGATAATCCCGCTCACCAGGACGGTCTCCCACCCATGTCTCTCGAAATCGTCATTCTTGCTGCCGGCCAGGGCACCCGCATGCGCTCGGCACTGCCGAAAGTCCTGCATCCGGTCGCTGGCAAACCGATGCTTGCCCACGTGATCGATACCGCCCGAGGCCTTGGCCCGTCGCGCATCCATGTGGTGATTGGCCATGGCGCCGACCTGGTGCGTGAGCGCCTGCAGGCGGATGACCTGAATTTCGTTATCCAGGAACAGCAGCTGGGTACCGGCCATGCTGTGGCGCAGGCAGCCCCGTTCCTGAGTGCAGACAATGTGCTGATCCTCTACGGCGATGTGCCGCTGATCGAGCAACCGACCCTGGAACGCCTGATGGCCCAGGCCACGCCGGAACAGCTGGCGCTGCTGACGGTCAAGCTGGACGATCCGACTGGCTACGGCCGCATCATCCGCGGCGCCGATGGCGAGGTTCGGGCGATCGTCGAGCAGAAGGACGCTACCCCCGAGCAGCGTGCCATCCGCGAAGGCAACACCGGCATCCTCGCTGCGCCCCGTGAGCGCCTGCTGGGCTGGCTGTCGCGGTTGTCCAACTCCAACGCCCAGGGCGAGTATTACCTCACCGACGTCATCGCCATGGCGGTGGGGGACGGCCTGCGCGTGGCCACTGCCCAGCCGCAGGTGGCAATGGAAACCCAGGGCGCCAATGACCGCCTGCAGCTTTCCGAGCTGGAGCGCTTCTTCCAGCAGCGCGTGGCGCGCCGCCTGATGGCTCAAGGTGTGACCCTGATCGACCCGGCGCGTTTCGACGTTCGTGGCGAAGTCAGCGTCGGCCGCGACGTCAGCATCGACATCAACGTGATTCTCGAGGGTCAGGTGGAGATCGAGGATGACGTGCAGATCGGCCCGAACTGCTACATCAAGGACAGCACGCTGCGTCGCGGTGCGATCATCAAGGCCAATTCGCACCTGGAAGGCGCCCATGTCGGCCCCGACAGCGATGTCGGCCCGTTTGCCCGCCTGCGTCCGGGCAGCGTGCTGGAGCGCAAGGTGCATGTGGGTAACTTCGTCGAGCTGAAGAATGCACACCTGCAGGATGGCGTGAAGGTCGGCCACCTGACCTACCTGGGTGACAGCGAAGTCGGTGCGCGCTCCAACATCGGTGCCGGCACCATCACCTGCAACTACGATGGCGCCAACAAGTGGCGTACCACTATCGGCGAAGACGTTTTCATCGGTTCCAATAACTCCCTGGTTGCGCCTGTGGATATCGGCACGGGCGCCACAACTGGCGCGGGTTCCACCATCACCTCCGAGGTGCCGGCCGGCACCCTGGGCGTCGGTCGCGCCAAGCAGCGGGTGATCGAAGGCTGGAAGCGCCCGGAAAAGATCAAGAAATCCTGATTCACAACGCATCGCCCTGTGGGTAAGTCGTTATCCACAGGGCGATTTTTTCTGTTATTCACAAAGCCTTGCTGTGCAGTGGCTCGTTCTTGCTGGAGTTTTCCCGGTCATGCTCGGCGTCGCCATCCTGATCTTTCTGATCACCGATCCATTCGGCAATATCGCGGTGTTCCTCGCCGCCCTCAAATCCGTACCGGCTGAACGCCGTCTGAAGGTAGCGTTGCGTGAACTGCTCTTCGCGCTGGGCCTGCTGCTGCTGTTCCTCACCCTGGGCGAGCACATCCTCACCGGACTCGGCTTGTCCAAGGAAGCCACCGGTATCGCTGGCGGCATAATCCTGTTCGTGGTCGCCATGCGCCTGATCTTCCCCACGCCCCAGGGCGTGCTGGGCGACATGCCGGACAACGAGCCGCTGTTCGTGCCGCTGGCTACCCCGGCGGTGGCGGGGCCGTCAGCGCTGGCGATGCTGATCACCCTGCGCAGCACCTACACTGGTCCCTTGTGGGAGCTGTATCTGGCGGTGATCCTGGCCTGGGCCGCGACCGCCTTCATCCTGATGCAGGCGGCATTCCTCCAGCGCTTCCTCGGCCCGCGCGGGCTGATGGCGGTGGAGCGTCTGGCCGGCATGCTGCTGATCATGCTCAGCGTCAACATGCTCCTGCAGAACGTGCGCAGCTTCCTGCACATCGCCGCCTGATGCTGTCCCCTTGAGAACTGCCATGACCCTGCGTGTCCTGACCTTCTTGCTTCTCACCACACTGCTCGCCGGCTGCGCCGACAAGGGGCTGCAGATCGATCGCGAGCACGTGTCGAAGAACCAGGACAGCCGCATCCAGTACGTCATCGTCCACTACACCTCGGCCGACCTGCCGCGTTCGCTGGCGCTGTTGACCCACGGCGAGGTGAGTGCGCACTACCTGATCGGCGACAACCCGGCGACCATCTACCAGTTGGTGGACGAAAACCGTCGCGCCTGGCACGCCGGCGCCAGCGAATGGCAGGGCCGGACCTGGCTGAATTCCACGTCCATCGGCATCGAACTGGTGAACCCCGGCTACCGCGACACCCCCAGCGGCAAGATCTGGTATCCCTATCCGGATGCTCAGATCGACGCATTGATCGCCTTGCTCAAGGACATCACCAAGCGCCAGGGCATCACCCCGGAACACATCCTCGGGCACAGCGACATCGCCCCGCAGCGCAAGGTCGACCCGGGCCCGCTGTTTCCCTGGAAGAAGCTGGCCGACGCGGGCCTGATTCCCTGGCCGAAGCCGGGCGAGCTGTCGCGCCGGCTGGCCGAGCTGAATGGGCAATTGCCGGCACCGGTCTGGTTCCAGCAGCAGCTGGCACGCCACGGTTACGCGGTGCCGCTCGGTGGTGTGATGGATGAGGAAACCCGCAATGTGATCGCGGCGTTCCAGATGCGTTTCCGCCCGGCGCGCTTCGACGGCGAACCGGATCTGGAAACCGCCGCGCTGCTGCTGGCCGTACCGACGTCTTAAACCGGCAACAGCAGGTAGAAGCGCGAGCCCTTGCCCTGTTGCGAGCGCAGGGCAATGCGTCCACCGTGCAATTGCACGATTTCCCGGCACAGGGCCAGGCCGAGTCCGACGCCGCCTTTCTTGCGACCCACTTGCACGAAAGGCTCGAAGATACGTCCCTGCTGGCTGAGCGGTATGCCGTCGCCGCTATCTTCCACGGCAATCGCCACGCGCTCGTCCTGGCAACGCGCCTGCAGGCGGATAGTGCCGCCCTCGGGAGTGTGGCGCAGGGCATTGCCGATCAGGTTGTCCAGCACCCGTTCGATCTGCGTGCGGTCGATGTTGATGGGCGGCAGTCCCTCGGCGATCTCCAGGTCCAACTCGATGTGCTTCTCCGCTGCGGGCCCGATGAAGCGGTGGTTTGCCTGACGAAGCAGGTCGGCAACGTCGCAGGGCTGCAACTCCAGCTTCTGAGTGCCGCTCTGGTAGCGGGAGAAGTTCAGCAGATCGTTGATCAGCCGCACCAGACGATGCATTTCCTCGTCCACCGTACGCACCAGGTCTCGCTCGCGGGATTCCGCGGGGAATTTCAGGCGCTCGGCGAGCAGGCCGAAGGCCATGTGCATGCCGGTCATGGGGGTGCGCAGTTCGTGTGAGGCTCGCAGCACGAAGTCGTTGCGCACGCGCTCGAAGGCGCGCTGCTCGGTGACATCGCGCACCACCATCACCGCGCCGATGTTGCGGCCGTCGTCATGGCTGACCGGCGAAATGCCCCAGGTCAGCAGCCGGCTTTCGCCGCTCACTTCCACCACCAGGTCCTGCGGGGTCTCCTCCAGCAGGTTGCCACTCAGCACGCGCTGTACTGCCTGGGTCAGCGCCGGGTTGTTCAGCATCGTGCCGAGGTCCTGGCCCTGGGGATCGCCATGGGAGAACAACTGGCGCGTGGCGACCGGATTGGCGTGCTCGATGCGGCCATGCCGATCAAGGATCACCAGGCCATCATCGATGCTGTCCAGCACTGCCAGCAGGCGCTTGCGCCCTGAGCCCAGGGCTTCGGTGTTGCTCGCCCGATAGAGGCGCAGCGCTTCGGCCATCAGGCCGAAGCGGCGGCTCAGGGAAGACATCTCGGCGACGCCGGAGACCGGCAAGGTCACGTCGAAATCCCCCTGGCCTATCTTGTCCGCCGCCTTGGCCAGCGTCTCGATCGGGGCGCCGAAGCGCCGGGCGATGCTATGGGCGGTGATAAAGCCGACGACCAGGATGGCGATGCCGATCAGCCCGAGCAGGCCGCTGATCAGCAAGGTTCGGTCACGGGCCGAGCGTTCGTCGTTGCTGATGTTTTCCATCGCCACCTGGTGCAGCGCCAGCAAACGGTTGCGCAGGACGTCCAGGGTGCGGCTGAGGTCGCTGTCTTCCAGCAGTTCCGGGCGCCCCGGTCCAGGCGTATCGGTCGCCTCGACGAACAGTCGGTGGGCGTCAGATCGGAAG
>NZ_MACM02000126.1:0-472 GCF_001675465.2 Pseudomonas sp. AU12215 | reverse complement strand
GTATAGAACAGGCACTAGACATGCTGCCTTCTTGGTGAGCAGCTCTGGACACGTCGATATGGGAGTGCATACGGTCAGGACAAATCGGGAAGGTGCCGCCGGATGACTTGCCTCTGTAGATAGGTCTGGACGCATCAGCGCTTTAAACGCCAACGGCTTTGGGTTCGAAGTGATTTCGCCTGCCSCTCTTCAGTTACACTCGGCGCTTTGCACGCCTTTCAAGGAGCAGCTGCGTGAACACGGAAAACCATTCCCAGACCGCCGCCTTTCTCTGGTCGATTGCCGACCTGCTGCGCGGTGACTTCAAGCAGTCGCAGTACGGCCGCATCATCCTGCCGTTCACCCTGCTGCGCCGCATGGAATGTGTGCTGGAGCCGACCAGGGAAGCGGTGATCCGTGAGTCCTATGCGCAGGAAGGCCGGCCTGACCTGGTGCGTGAGCGCCTGTTGCTGCGCGCTGCCGGGCAGCAGTT
>NZ_MACM02000125.1:0-44930 GCF_001675465.2 Pseudomonas sp. AU12215 | reverse complement strand
GGGGGGGGGGGGGGGGGGGGGGGGGGGGGGTTGCTCCCCCTCATCCGCCCTTCGGGCACCTTCTCCCAGAGGGAGAAGGAAGTTCGTCAACGGTAGACCGGGAAGTCCGCGCACAGCCCGGCGACCTGGGTCGCCACCTTGGCCTCGACGTCGGCGTCGCCCAGATGGTCCAGCACGTCGCTGATCCAGCCGGCCAGCTCGCGGCACTGTTCTTCCTTCAGCCCACGGGTGGTGACCGCCGGGGTGCCGATGCGAATGCCGGAGGTGACGAACGGGCTCTGCGGGTCGTTCGGCACGGCGTTCTTGTTCACCGTGATGCCGACGCGGCCGAGGGCGGCGTCCGCTTCCTTGCCGGTCAGGCCCTGCTTCACCAGGCTGATCAGCATCAGGTGGTTGTCGGTGCCGCCGGAAACCACGTCATAGCCGCGTTCGATGAACACCTTGGCCATGGCCTGGGCGTTCCTGATCACCTGGGCCTGGTAGTCCTTGAAGCCGGGCTCCAGCGCTTCCTTGAAGCACACCGCCTTGGCGGCGATCACGTGCATCAGCGGGCCGCCCTGGGCGCCGGGGAAGACGGCCGAGTTGAGCTTCTTCTCGATCTCTTCGTTGGATTTCGCCAGGATCAGGCCGCCGCGCGGGCCGCGCAGGGTCTTGTGGGTGGTGGTGGTGACCACGTCGGCGTAGGGCAGCGGGTTCGGGTAGAGGCCGGCGGCGACCAGGCCGGCAACGTGGGCCATGTCGACGAACAGCAGCGCCCCGACCTTGTCGGCAATGGCGCGGAAGCGCGGGAAGTCCAGGGTCTTGGAGTAGGCGGAGAAGCCGGCGACGATCATCTTCGGCTGGTGCTCCACGGCCAGGCGCTCGACCTCGTCGTAGTCGATCAGCCCGGTGTCGGTGTTCAGGCCGTACTGCACCGCGTTGTACAGCTTGCCCGAGGACGACACCTTGGCGCCGTGGGTCAGGTGGCCGCCGTGGGCCAGGCTCATGCCCAGGAGGGTGTCGCCGGCGTTGAGCAGGGCAAGGTACACGGCGGCGTTGGCCGAGGAGCCGGAGTGCGGTTGCACATTGGCGTAGTCGGCGCCGAACAGCTGCTTGGCGCGGTCGATGGCCAGCTGCTCGACTTTATCCACATGTTCGCAACCACCGTAGTAGCGCTTGCCCGGATAACCTTCGGCGTACTTGTTGGTCAGCCCGCTGCCCTGAGCCTGCATGACGCGCTTGCTGGTGTAGTTTTCCGAAGCGATCAGCTCGAGGTGGTCCTCCTGGCGCGCTTCCTCGGCATCCATCGCCGCGAGCAGTTCGTCGTCATAGCCCTGGATCTGGTCGTGCTTGCTGAACATCGCTGGTCTCCCTGCGGCGCCCGGAAGCGCCATGGCCGGTACGGGACCGAGTGGTCCCCATGGCAGCGATGGTATGACTGGCCCAGCCGGTCCAGATGCCTGCGCACGTCGCGGGTAGGTGCGTTTGCGACATGCCGCGACAGGCGCAAAAGCGACCGGGTGCGTGGAATTGCTCGCGACGGCTGGTCAGAATGCGACATGCCTGCGCCAGGGCGGCGTGGCCGGTGGAGTCATGCGGATGAAGCGCTGCTTTCTATGGGGGTCGCTGGGCCTTGCCCTGCTGGTGTCGACGGGGTCGGCCTGGGGCATGTCGCGCCTGTTCGACGGCGACGCCAATGTCTGGATGCAGGGCAGGACGCTGTGCTTCGGCGGCGCGGCGTTCAAGTCGCCCGGTTTGTTCTTCAACCGCACGCTGAAGGTGGATGAGCGGCAGGTAGCGGTGCATGACATTGAGGTCTCCCGCGAGCCTTACGAGCCGTTCTGGGCATCTTCCAGTATCGAG
Organism: Pseudomonas sp. AU12215; assembly: GCF_001675465.2. Taxonomy (NCBI): domain Bacteria; kingdom Pseudomonadati; phylum Pseudomonadota; class Gammaproteobacteria; order Pseudomonadales; family Pseudomonadaceae; genus Pseudomonas; species Pseudomonas sp. AU12215. Next base: position 43,088 of record NZ_MACM02000125.1, on the reverse strand, counting down.
CCGGCCCAGGGCGTGCCGCTGCGCAGCGACACCTGCTTCGCCTACGGCCAGGCGATCCCCGGCTTCACCGAGAAAACTCCGGCCCGGCCCCTCGAGCCGGGCCTGTACAGCGTCACCGTTGGTGGGCACGACAGCCGCGGGGACGGCGCACGGGCGACGTTCATGAGGACCTTCTGCCTGGAGTCGCGCGGCGACGGGCTCGCAGTCATTGACGCGGGCTTCGACGAGAGATCCGGTCGCTGGCTCTGCAAACCCGCGCAATGAAGCTTTGGATAGGAACCGCCCGGCCAAGGGACTAAACTGCGACCCTCACGAAATGCGAGGACGCCATGAACCGTTCCCTGACTCTGCTTTCCGCCCTGCTGCTCACCGCGACGCTGCAGGGCTGTGGTGACGACAGCAAACCCGCCAAGGCCGAAGCGCCCCAGGCTGCCAGCAGCGCCGCCGCTACCCCGGCTGGCGACAGTTGCTCCGGCCATGAACTGGAACGCGCGTTGCCGCCGACCAAGGCCGTCTACGGCTATCCCTACCTGTCCCGCGAGTGCGGCTATGACAGTGCCACCATCGTCTACGGCAAGGCCGATGGCAGCCAGCAACTGGTCGTGACCCTGACCGACACCGGCCTGCCGGCGCCGGGCGCCGACCAACAGGGTGAGGCCGCCAAGCAGTACCTGGCCGCCCAGGCCAAGCTGCGCGACACCACCGCGAAGAACGTCTCGCTGCTCAACCAGGCGCGCCAGGCCGCGCTGCAGAACGGCACCGCCGCGCAGTTCGGCGGCGAGCAGTACCTGCCGGTGATCGACAGCACCCGTATGGGCGACCCGCTGGCCATCAGCGTGCCGGGCCCGGACGACAAGGCTGGCGAGTCGAGCCTGACGGGGCTGATCAAGGGCCGCTACGTGCTCAACATGACCTCGCCGGACAAGCCCAACGGCGGCACCGCCCAGTCCCTGCGCGAGCTGTTCGTGCCGATCTCCGAGCAGATGGCGCTGACCAAGCTGCCCTGACAGATAGAGATATATCTGACAGGAAGTCATTCCGGTTTCTGATCCTCCATCTCACCTAGTTCTTAGGAAGATTCTCGGCATCGTTCGTTACCGATCGCCCGAGGCCGAGGTGGAGGACCATGAAATTCAAATTGAGAAACCTGCCCCTGCTGCTGGCAGCGGCGTTTTCGCTGGCCGGCCATGCGACGCAGATACCCGCGCAACCCGCACCCGAGGTCAAGGCCTACAGCGGTGCGGACGGCGTCAAGGTCTGGCTTGAACAGATAGGCCCGCGCAAGGCCAATATGTTCCTGGTGCGCATCGGCGGGGTGGCCCACGCATGGAACATGCGCATCCATCGGATGGATGGCCTCAGCCTGCTCGACGAATCCCTGTTCAAGCTGCATTCCCAGGACAGGGAACCTATCGCCCTGGTACTGCGGGGCGATTGCGGTGAAGTGATGCTCCCCGGCGAGAGCAATACCCGGAAGGTCTGCTACGACCAGCAGTTGTCGGCGACCCAGGATGCCAAGCAGTTCGTCAGCGCCTACGTGAACCAGCGGCTGTAAGAGTCCGGCTGCACGAGAGGCGGGGTTTTCGCTACGCTGCTGACTGACATTTCTGCGCAGTGCCGAGGCAGCCCATGACCGACAACACCCAACAGTTCGCCAGCGACAACTATTCCGGCATCTGCCCCGAAGCCTGGGCGGCGATGGCCGAGGCCAACCGCGGCCACGAGCGCGCTTACGGCGACGACCAGTGGACCGCCCGTGCCTCCGACTATTTCCGCGAGCTGTTCGAGACCGACTGCGAAGTCTTCTTCGCCTTCAACGGCACCGCGGCCAACTCCCTGGCCCTGGCCGCCCTGTGCCAGAGCTACCACAGCGTGATCTGCGCCGAGACCGCCCACGTCGAGACCGACGAGTGCGGCGCGCCGGAGTTCTTCTCCAACGGCTCCAAGCTGCTGCTGGCGCGCACCGACGCCCAGGGCAAGCTGACCCCGGCTGCGATCCGCGAGATCGCCCTCAAGCGCCAGGACATCCACTATCCCAAGCCGCGCGTGGTCACCATCACCCAGGCCACCGAGGTCGGCACCGTCTACCGCCCGGATGAGCTGCAGGCGCTCAGTGCCACCTGCCGCGAGCTGGGCCTGCACCTGCACATGGACGGCGCGCGCTTCTCCAATGCCTGCGCCTTCCTCGCCGCGACCCCGGCCGAGCTGACCTGGAAGGCCGGCGTCGAGGTGTTGTGCTTCGGCGGTACCAAGAACGGCATGGCGGTGGGTGAGGCCATCCTGTTCTTCAACCGCGAGCTGGCCGAAGGCTTCGACTACCGCTGCAAGCAGGCCGGCCAACTGGCCTCGAAGATGCGCTTCCTCGCCGCGCCCTGGGTGGGCGTGCTGCAGGACGATGCCTGGATGCACTACGCCAGCCATGCCAACCGCTGTGCACAACTGCTGGCCGAGCGCGTCGCCGATGTGCCGGGCGTGCAGCTGATGTTCCCGGTGGAAGCCAACGGCGTGTTCCTGCAGATGTCCGAACCGGCGCTGGAAGCCCTGCGTCAGCTCGGCTGGCGCTTCTACACCTTCATCGGCGCCGGCGGCGCGCGCTTCATGTGTTCGTGGGACACCGAGATCGAGCGGGTCGAGGAACTGGCCGCTGACATTCGCAAGGTCATGGCGGCAGGCTGAAGGGCGCCGGAGTTGTCCCCAGGCGCTGGGGACGGTTGCACGGGCAACCTGTCGCCAACCTGTGGATGAATGCTTGCAGGCCGCGGGCGGACTGGCCTGCACAGGTCTGGTCAATATTTGAGCGGCGCGGGTTGATGGTAAGAGCGAGCTTGCTCGCGAACATCCGTAGCCTCGCTTCACTCCGTGGAATCAGGCGGACTGCGGTTCGCGAGCAAGCTCGCTCCTACAAGGGGGCTCACTCTCCACGGAGCGATTGGCACAGGATGAGACGGTGGTCTCAGCCGGCACGGATTGCCCCCTCTCCCTGAGGGAGAGGGCTGGGGTGAGGGGAATGCAAGGCACGGACCTCCCGGAGCACAAGCAGGATTTCTATATCTTCACCGCCGTCCCGCTCACGCTGACCATCAGCATGCTGCCGTTCTGGCCCACCACCTCGTAGTCCAGGTCGATGCCGACCACGGCGTTGGCGCCCAGCTCCTCGGCGCGTTCCTGCAGCTCCTCGAAGGCAATCTCCCGCGCCCGCCCCAGCTCCTTCTCGTACGCTCCGGAGCGGCCGCCGATGATGTCGCGCAGGCCGGCGAACAGATCGCGGAACACGTTGGCGCCGAGGATCGCCTCGCCGACCACGATGCCGCGGTATTCCTGGATGGTCTTGCCCTCGATGGTGGGTGTGGTGGTCAGGATCATGGGACTGGCTCCTCTGCTGGGGAAATCCAGCATAGCCCTGCACCTCAGGGAAGGCCGCGCCGGCTGTGTTTCAGCGTTTGGCGAAGATACCGGGGAAACCTTGTGATAAAGCTGTGGACAACCTGGTGGAAAATGACACTCCCGCGGCACTTTCGTGACGGCTGGAAAATCGTCGCTCATTTTCGCAAGGTGCCCGTTATTCGCGGCTTGCAGAGGTAGAAGTGAGCGTTGGGGAGATCTCCACAGCTGCTGTGGAGGCACGCTTGCCCAACCTGTGGAAAACCTGTTGGGAGGTGCCTGCGGAGCTGGTGGTGCCTGGCTTGCCCGAATCTGGCTGTTTTCTGATCAACTCCTTCTTTTCAACCACTTGGGAGTCTGTGTATCGATTTTCGGCAAAGGGTCTGTGCACGATCTTTCCTCCGCTATCCCCGGTTTGTGTTGACCCGCTTGTGCGCCTCCTGTGGAAAACATCCTCCGCGCCACGCCTGCCGTGGGTTTCACAGCCTTGCTCAAGGATTGACCAGCAAGGGAGCAAGCAATTGATCCACAGCGACTTTTCCCCGGCGCCGGGAGCGGCGTAAAACTTTCCACAATGGCTGTGGGGCGAATCTCGAGGAAGCTGTGGACAAGCTGTACCCAGATCGCTGGAGGCCGCGCACGGCGCGCCGTCCTCATATCAGTACGTTTTTTGATCAAATGGCGAAAGTGGCGTCGTTACTGGCTTCCAGCGGCTTTTCCGGCGAGTTTTCCACATCGGCTGTGCAGCGTTCTGCCAGGAACTTGTGGGCGGGTTGTGGATGGATCGCTGCGAGCCCCGCTCCCTATGGCTCTCGCGGGGTTGATCAATATTTGTCCAGGGCCCTGGGGGAGGCTGCCTATAATTTAGCCACGGCGGGCAGAAACCCTGGTGGCGGGAGATCCAGCATGTCCAGTTACTCGGTGGAACAGATCCGCACCGTGGCCCTGGTCGGCCACGGTGACAGCGGCAAGACCCTGCTTGCCGAGGCGCTGCTGCAGCACGCCGGCGCAATCCCCAGCATGGGTTCGCTGGAGCGCGGCGACACCCTCTGCGATTCCGACCCCATGGAGCGCGAGTACCACCACTCACTGGCCGCCGCACTGGCGCACTTCGAGCACGCGGGCGCACACATCCGCCTGGTCGACACCCCCGGTTATCCCGACTTCATCGGCCACGCGTTGCCGGCGCTCGCTGCGGTGGAAACCGCGCTGGTGGTGGTGAATGCGCAGAACGGCATCGAGCTGTCCACGCGGCGGATGATGGACTGGGCGGGCGAACGCGGCCTGTGCCGGATGCTGGTGGTGAACAAGATCGACGCCGAGCGCGTTGACCTGCCGGCCCTGTTGGCGGGTTTGCGCGAGTCGTTCGGCAAGGAAGTACTGCCCCTCAACCTGCCCGCCGAGGGTGGCGCGCGGGTTGTGGATTGCTTCTTCAATCCTGACGGGCAGGCTGACTTCTCCTCCGTGGCCGAGGCGCATCAGGCGCTGGTGGACCAGGTGGTGGAAGTGGATGAGGCGCTGATGGCGCATTACCTGGAGGAGGGCGAGGTGGCGCCCGAGGCGCTGCATGAACCCTTCGAGCGTGCGCTGCGCGAAGGGCACCTGATTCCCCTGTGCTTCGTTTCTGCCCGCACCGGTGCTGGCGTCCCTGAGCTGGCCGACATTCTCGCGCGCCTCGCGCCCAACCCCGGCGAAGGCAACCCGCCGCTGTTCCTGCGCACCGACGACAAGGGCAAGGAACACCCGGTGACCTGCCAGCCGGACCCCAAGGCCCATGTGCTGGCCCACGTGTTCAAGGTGGTGATCGATCCCTTCGTCGGCCGCCTGGCTGTATTCCGCGTGCATCAGGGCACGGTGCGCCGGGAAATGCAGTTGTTCGCCGGCGACGGGCGCAAACCGTTCAAGGTCGGACACCTGTTGCGCCTGCAGGGGAAGAAGCATGAGGAGGCGCCGTGGCTGATCCCGGGAGACTTCGGCGCGCTGACCAAGGTCGACGAACTGGAGTACGGGGTGGTGCTGCACGATTCCCACGATGAGGACCACATCCACCTCAAGCCGCTGGAATTCCCCGAGCCGATGCAGGGCCTGGCCATCGAGGCGAGCCGCCGCGGCGACGAGCAGCGCCTGGCGGAAATCCTCCAGCGCCTGCAGGCCGAAGACCCCTGTGTGCGTCTGGATTACAACGCCTCGACCCAGCAGACCGTGCTGCGCGGCATGGGTGAGATGCACCTGCGCTACCTGCTGGAACGCATGGCCGGTCAATACAAGCTGGAGGTGCAGACCCGCGCGCCGGCCGTCCCTTACCGCGAGACCGCCACGCGAGCGGCAGAGGGCCACAGCCGGCACAAGAAGCAAACGGGCGGAGCGGGGCAGTTCGGCGAGGTGTTCCTGCGCATCGAGCCGCTGCCGCGTGGCGAGGGCTTCGCCTTCGTCGATGCGATCAAGGGCGGGGTGATCCCCGGCAACTTCATCCCCTCGGTGGAAAAGGGCGTGCGCGCGGCGCTGGCAGCCGGGCCGCTGGCCGGCTTCCCGGTGGAAGACGTCAAGGTCACGGTGTTCGACGGCAAGAGCCATTCGGTGGATTCCAAGGACATCGCCTTCCAGGCCGCCGGGCGCAAGGCGATGCTCGATGCGCTGCGCAATGCCGGGGGCATCGTGCTGGAGCCGGTGATGCAGATCGAGGTGACGACGCCCGAGTCGCATCTGGGCGATATCACCGCCGATCTCACCGGCCGCCGGGGCCAGGTGCTGGGTACCGAGTCGCTGTCGGCCAGCGTCGCGCTGGTGCGTGGCCAGGTCCCGCTGGCGGAGATGGACGGCTACGCCAATCGCTTGAAATCCATTACCGCCGGGCAGGGGCTCTACAGCCTTTCCTCCAGCCATTACAGCGCCGTCCCACAGGACGTGCAGCAGCGCCTGTCCAGTGGCTACAAGGCAACCCCGGAAGAAGATTGAACGAATGTGGATAGTTGTCGCAGGCGGGCGCCGCAAAGGCCCGTGCCTGTGCGCTTCCACGCGTCGCCACAATGGCCTCGTCGGTCTGCCGTAAGCCACGTGGCATGCGGGTTGCAGGCGGGATCGAGGCGGCCATTCGGGTCGGCCGGAGGTGTCTCCAGCCTTGCGCCGGGACACCCCTTTCCTGTGGATAACTCGGTGGGTAACGTGTGGGACGGATGGGGGCAGCCTGTGATCAGTACTCGATCACCACATCGCCCTTGGGCACGCTGCAGCAGGACAGGATGTAGCCTTCGGCGACATCTTCGTCGGTGATCCCGCCGTTGTGCTCCATCTCCACCTCGCCGGAGCGCTTCATTACTTTGCAGGTGCCGCAGATGCCCATGCCGCAGGCCTTGGGAATGTGCAGGCCGAGCTGGGCAGCGGCGGCGTGGACGGTCTCGCCCGGCGCCACGCGGATGCTTTTGCCGGTTTCGCAGAATTCCACGAGGTTCTGCTCGGCCAGCGGCACGGCTGGCGCTTCGGCGGCCTCGGCGGCCAGCTCCTTCACGTCGGCGCGCACTTCCGGTGGGGTCGGGCCGAAGGCTTCCTCGTGGTAGCGCGACATGTCGTAGCCTTCGGCTTCGAGCAGGCGCTTGACCGCATGCATGTACGGCGTCGGGCCGCAGCAGAAGACTTCGCGTTCGAGGTAGTCCGGCGCCATCAGTTGCAGCATCGCCTTGTTCAGGAAGCCCCGATAGCCGGCCCAGGACTCGCCCATCTCGTACTTCTCGCAGACCAGGTACAGCTTGAAGTTGTTGATCCGCGAGTTCATGTGCTCCAGCTCGCGGTGGTAGATGATGTCCTTGGGCGTGCGCGCGCTGTGCACGAAGACCATGTCGACGTTGGCGTTGGTGTCGAAGAACCAGCGCGACATGGACATCACCGGGGTGATGCCGACACCGCCGGAGAGGAATAGCACCTTCTCGGCGGGAAAATCGATGGCGTTGAAGTTGCCCACCGGGCCGTGCACCGGGATCTGGTCGCCTTCCTTCAGGTTGTCGTGCAGCCAGTTCGAGACCTTGCCGCCGGGCACCCGCTTGATGGTGATGGAGAAGCTGTACGGCACCGAGGGCGAGCTGGAGATGGTGTAGGAACGCATGATCGGCTGGCCGTCGATCTCCAGTTCCAGGGTGACGAACTGGCCGGGCTTGAAGAAGAACATGATCGGCGCGTCGGCCATGAAGCAGAAGGTGCGCACATCCCAGGTTTCCTGGATGGCTTTCACGCAGCGCACCAGGTGGCGGCCGTTGGCCCAGGTCTGGGTGTTCACCGGGTTGAGGAAGGTGTTCGTCGACATGCTGTCTCTCCGCGCACGCGGGCCGTGCTGGGCCTGAGGGGGCAGCGCCGGGGTCCGTTGCCTACGTCGCTTGAGCGTAGAAAGCACGGGGCCTGTCGGCATGCCTGATGGGGCGGATTGTGTGCACGAGGATGACCGGTGCATTTACCTGCCAGCGACATTTGCATGCTTATCGCGACCTGCCGCCTGGGACGTGCGGTTGCGCGTCGGGAAATGATCTGGCCGTGTCGCCCATGGATAAGGGTTCCTACAGGGCGCGGCCCCACACTCAGCTCCATGCCGAGCAACCCCCCAGGTTGAGCGAGACGGCGGGAAACGGCGCACTCGGCGCGCCTGGCACCTGCCGCAAATGCCCTGCGTGGCACACCGTATCAGCCACTTATTTCCGCCGGCAGCCAAACGGGCTGCGGCATGAGGACCTAGCAATGGACGTCACTACTACCCTGAGTCTGGGCGATCCGCTGGAACCGGCCCGCAAGGCCACCGCCGAGATGCTGCGCACTCGCGACCACAGCTTCTCGCTGCCGCAACCCTTCTACAACGACGAACGCCTGTTCCAGCTGGACATGCAGGAGATCTTCCACAAGGAATGGCTGATCGCCGGCATGACCTGCGAGATCCCCGCCAAGGGCAACTTCCTCACCCTGCAGATCGGCGACAACCCGGTCATCGTGCTGCGCGGCGCCGAGGGCAAGATCCACGCCTTCCACAACGTCTGCCGCCACCGTGGTTCGCGCCTGTGCGTCAGCGACAAGGGCAAGGTCGCCAAGCTGGTCTGCCCCTACCACCAGTGGACCTACGAGCTGGACGGCCGCCTGCTGTTCGCCGGCACCGAGATGGGCGCCGACTTCGACATGAAGGACTACAGCCTGAAACCGGTGAACGTGAAGACCGCCGGCGGCTACATCTTCATCTCGCTGTCGGAGAACCCGCCGGCCATCGATGACTTCCTGCGTACGCTCGAGCACTACATGGAGCCGTACGACATGGAGAACACCAAGGTGGCGGTGCAGACCACGCTGCGGGAAAAGGCCAACTGGAAGCTGGTGCTGGAAAACAACCGCGAGTGCTATCACTGCAACGGCTCGCACCCGGAGCTGCTGAACACCCTGCTGGAGTGGGACGACGTCACCGACCCGCGCGCCAGCCAGGCGTTCAAGGACCAGGTGGCAGCCTGCACCACCGCCTGGGAAGCGGAGAAGATTCCGTACGCCCACGCCAGCTTCGGCCTGCGCAACCGCATCGTGCGCATGCCGCTGCTGCAGGGCACCGTGTCCATGACCATGGACGGCAAGCAGGGCAGCAAGAAGCTCATGGGCCGCATCCAGAACCCGGACCTGGGATCGATGCGCATCCTGCACCTGCCGCACTCGTGGAATCACTGCATGGGCGACCACCTGATCGTCTTCACCGTCTGGCCGATCAGCGCGCAGGAAACCGTGGTCACCACCAAGTGGCTGGTGCACAAGGATGCGGTGGAAGGTGTCGACTACGACGTGGCGCGCCTGCGCGAAGTCTGGGACGCCACCAACGACCAGGACCGCCGCCTGGCCGAAGAGAACCAGCGTGGTATCAACTCCACCGCCTACCAGCCGGGGCCGTACTCCAAGACCTACGAGTTCGGTGTGATCAACTTCCTCGACTGGTACAGCGAGCGGATGTTGAACAACCTGGGCGAGGAATCCGCCCACGCGCGCCTGGTCGCCGAGAAGTAAGCCCCCGCCACCCAGCGCCCCCTTTGCGGGGGCGCTGTCGTTGAAGAGGAATCCCCTTGGACGCCATGCTCTTCTACAGCAGCTCCGCCTTCGTCACCGGCCTGGTGGCGTGGAACCTCTTCGCCTGCTGGCGCAAGCGCTGAAATCGCCCTGGCGCAGCGTTACTTGTAGGAGCGAGCTTGCTCGCGAATGTCCCCCGGCGGACCCGGTGCCGCCGACGAAATACCCCCTCCCTAACCCTCCCCCTGAAGGGAGAGGGGACTGTTCGTGCAGCGGGCAGATCAAGTGCTCGCTGGTTGACGCTGGTCTTTCCGCGAAATCAGGATCGCTCCCTCTCCCTTCAGGGAGAGGGCTGGGGAGAGGGCGTTTTCAGCTCTCACGCCGCGTCCCGCAACGAAGAGCATTCGCGAGCAAGCTCGCTCCTACAGGTACTGCGAACCCTGCAGCACATGGGGTTCCGCACCACACATTCCCCTGTGCGACGCAAACGCTGTCGCCCATGTCGCGAGGTTGACGCTTTCGGGTCGACCCTGGTCGTTTTCGAACCGGGTCGCCTCGGGGGGCAGGGATATCCTGCCTGCAAAGCGTCGGCACAAGCCCCGGCGCGCCAAGCCTGAGAAGGGGTACGCCAAGATGAGCCCAGCCGAAGTCCACGCCGACAGCATCGTCATCGATGGCCTGATCATCGCCAAGTGGAGCCGCGAGCTGTTCGAGGACATGCGCAAGGGCGGGCTGACCGCCGCGAACTGCACCGTCTCCGTGTGGGAAGGCTTCCAGGCCACGGTGAACAACATAGTCACGAGCAACAATTTGATCCGCGAGAACAGCGACCTGGTCATCCCGGTGCGCACCACCGCGGACATCCGCAAGGCCAAGGAGCAGGGCAAGACCGGCATCCTCTTCGGCTTCCAGAACGCCCATGCATTCGAGGACCAGATCGGCTACGTCGAGGTGTTCAAGCAGCTGGGCGTGGGCATCGTGCAGATGTGCTACAACACCCAGAACCTGGTCGGCACCGGCTGCTACGAGCGCGACGGCGGCCTCTCCGGTTTCGGCCGCGAGATCGTCGCGGAGATGAACCGCGTCGGCATCATGTGCGACCTGTCCCACGTCGGCTCGAAGACCTCCGAGGAAGTCATACTCGAGTCGAAGAAGCCCGTCACCTATTCCCACTGCCTGCCGTCGGGCCTCAAGGAACATCCGCGCAACAAGTCCGACGCCGAGCTGAAGTTCATCGCCGACCACGGCGGCTTCGTCGGCGTGACCATGTTCGCGCCCTTCCTCGCCAAGGGCATCGACTCGACCATCGACGACTACGCCGAAGCCATCGAGTACGTGATGAACCTCGTTGGCGAGGACGCCATCGGCATCGGCACCGACTTCACCCAGGGCCACGGCCAGGACTTCTTCGAGTGGCTGACCCACGACAAGGGTTATGCCCGCCGCCTCACCAACTTCGGCAAGATCGTCAACCCGCTCGGCATCCGCACCGTGGGCGAGTTCCCCAATCTCACCGAAACCCTGCTCAAGCGCGGCATGCCCGAGCGCGTGGTGCGCAAGGTCATGGGCGAGAACTGGGTGCGCGTCCTGAAAGACGTGTGGGGCGAGTAACACCGACTTTCCACTCTCCCGCTCGCGGGAGAGGCAAGGGGTGAGGGCCGCCGGCGCTCACCCGCGATCCTCTACATCCCGACCCTCTCCCAGAGCGAGCGGGTCCTACCCGGAATCGGAGCTGCACACATGGCCAAACACGCCCCCGAACTGCCCATCGAAGTCGACAGCGAAACCGGCGTCTGGACCACCGACGCCCTGCCGATGCTCTACGTACCGCGGCACTTCTTCGTCAACAACCACATGGGCATCGAGGAAGAGCTGGGCGCCGAGCGCTACGCGCAAATCCTCTACAAGGCCGGCTACAAGTCCGCCTGGCACTGGTGCGAGAAGGAAGCGGAGTGCCACGGCCTGGTCGGCGTGGAAGTCTTCGAGCACTACATGAAGCGCCTGTCCCAGCGCGGCTGGGGCCTGTTCCAGATCGAGCAGATCGACCTCGACAAGGGCACCGCCCAGGTTCGCCTGAAGCACTCGGCCTTCGTCTACGTCTACGGCAAGGTCAACCGCAAGGTCGACTACATGTTCACCGGCTGGTTCGCCGGCGCGATGGACCAGATTCTCCAGGCACGCGGCAGCGATATCCGCACCGTCGCCGAGCAGGTCTACAGCGGCGCCGAGGAAGGCCACGACGACGGCCTGTTCGTCGTCAAACCGCTCTGATCTTTCGCCCTCTGTAGGAGCGAGCTTGCTCGCGAACAAGCAGCCGCAAGGCCGCCAGACAACAAGAAACCTCTGATCCCGTGAGGATGCCGCAATGGCTTTCGAGGCAATGTTCCAGCCGATCCAGATCGGCAAGCTGACCATCCGCAACCGCGTACTCTCCACCGCTCACGCCGAGGTGTATGCCACCGACGGCGGCATGACCACCGAGCGCTACGTGAAGTACTACGAGGAGAAGGCCAAGGGCGGCATCGGCCTGGCCATCTGCGGCGGTTCCTCCGTGGTCGCCATCGACAGCCCGCAGGAATGGTGGAGCTCGGTGAACCTCTCAACCGACCGCATCATCCCGCACTTCCAGAACCTGGCCGACGCCATGCACAAGCATGGCGCCAAGATCATGATCCAGATTACCCACATGGGCCGCCGCTCGCGCTGGGACGGCTTCAACTGGCCGACCCTGATGTCGCCCTCCGGCGTGCGCGAGCCGGTGCACCGCGCCACCTGCAAGACCATCGAGCCGGAAGAGATCTGGCGGGTGATCGGCAACTACGCGCAAGCGGCTCGCCGTGCCAAGGCCGGCGGCCTGGACGGCGTCGAGCTGTCCGCCGTGCACCAGCACATGATCGACCAGTTCTGGAGCCCGCGGGTCAACAAGCGCACCGACGAATGGGGCGGCACCTTCGAGGGCCGCATGAAATTCGGCCTGGAAGTGCTCAAGGCCGTGCGTGCCGAAGTCGGCGACGATTTCTGTGTCGGCATGCGCATCTGCGGCGACGAGTTCCACCCGGACGGCCTGTCCCACGAGGACATGAAGCAGATCGCCAAGTACTACAGCGACACCGGCATGCTCGACTTCATCGGCGTGGTCGGCTCGGGTTGCGACACCCACAACACCCTGGCCAACGTCATCCCGAACATGACCTTCCCGCCGGAGCCGTTCCTGCACCTGGCCGCCGGCATCAAGGAAGTGGTCAACGTGCCGGTGCTGCACGCGCAGAACATCAAGGACCCGAACCAGGCCACGCGCATCCTCGAAGGCGGCTACGTGGACATGGTCGGCATGACCCGCGCGCACATCGCCGACCCGCACCTGATCGCCAAGATCAAGATGGGCCAGATCGACCAGATCAAGCAGTGCGTCGGCGCCAACTACTGCATCGACCGCCAGTACCAGGGCCTGGACGTGCTGTGCATCCAGAACGCCGCCACGTCCCGTGAGTACATGGGCGTGCCGCACATCATCGAGAAGACCACCGGCGTGAAGCGCAAGGTGGTGGTCGTCGGTGGCGGCCCGGCAGGGATGGAGGCGGCGCGCGTTGCCGCCGAGCGTGGCCACGACGTCACCCTGTTCGAGAAGAAGGAACAGCTCGGCGGACAGATCACCACCGCCTCGAAAGCCCCGCAGCGCGACCAGATCGCCGGCATCACCCGCTGGTACCAGCTGGAGCTGGCGCGGCTGAACGTCGACCTGCGCCTGGGCACCGGCGCGGATGCCGACACCATCCTCGACCTGCGCCCCGACGTGGTGGTGCTGGCCAACGGCGGCCATCCGTTCCTCGAGCAGAACGAACACTGGGGCGCCGCCGACGGGCTGGTGGTCAGCAGCTGGGACGTACTCGACGGCAAGGTCGCGCCGGGCAAGAACGTGCTGGTCTACGACACCATCTGCGAGTTCAGCGGCATGTCGGTGGCGGACTTCCTCGCCGACAAGGGCGCCCAGGTCGAGATCGTCACCGACGACATCAAGCCGGGCGTGGCCATCGGCGGCACCACCTTCCCGACCTACTACCGCAGCATGTACCCCAAGGAAGTGATCATGACCGGCGACCTGATGCTGGAGAAGGTCTACCGCGAGGGCGACAAGCTGGTAGCGGTGCTGGAGAACGAATACACCGGCGCGAAGGAAGAGCGGGTGGTCGACCAGATCGTCGTCGAGAATGGCGTGCGCCCGGACGAGAGCCTGTACTACGCGCTCAAGCAGGGCTCCCGCAACAAGGGCCAGATCGACGTCGAGGCGCTGTTCGCGATCAAGCCGCAGCCGTGTCTCAGTGCTCTTGATGACAACAGCGGGGGTGACGGTTACCTGTTGTTCCGCATCGGCGACTGCGTGGCCCAGCGCAACACCCATGCGGCGATCTACGACGCGCTGCGACTGTGCAAGGACTTCTAAGACACGTCATGTGATGTCCGGCAAGCACGGACAACCCCCTCTCCCTTCAGGGAGAGGGTTGGCGAGAGGGTGGTAGGCCAAGTGACCGAGCCGACCGGAAACACCCTCTCCCCCCGCCCTCTCCCGCAAGCGGGAGAGGGAGCTTGTCCAGCGCCCCCTGAGGTCCCGTAGGGAGACCAGAAATGCTCAACATCATCCTCCCCATCCTGCTCTTCGCCGCCCTCGGCCTCGCCGTGCTGGGCGCCGTGAAGCGCTTCGCGATGTGGCGCCGTGGCCGGCCCGCGCAGGTCGACTGGATCGGCGGCCTGCTGAAGATGCCGCGTCGCTACCTGGTCGACCTGCACCACGTGGTCGAGCGCGACAAGTACATGTCGAAGACCCACGTCGCCACCGCTGGCGGCTTCGTGCTGGCCGCGCTGCTGGCCATCCTCGTGCACGGTCTCGGCCTGCACAGCCGCATTCTCGGTTTCGCCCTGCTGGCGGCCACCGCGCTGATGTTTGGTGGCGCGCTGTTCGTCGCCAAGCGCCGCCTCGACCCGCCGTCGCGCCTGTCGAAAGGCCCGTGGATGCGCCTGCCGAAAAGCCTGCTGATGTTCTCGGCGAGCTTCTTCATCGCCACCCTGCCGGTGGCCGGCATCCTGCCGGAGGGTTTCGGCGGCTGGTTCCTCGCAGCCATTCTTGCCATCGGGGTGGCCTGGGGTGTGTCCGAGCTGTTCTTCGGCATGACCTGGGGCGGCCCGATGAAGCACGCCTTCGCCGGTGCCCTGCACCTGGCCTGGCACCGCCGCGCCGAACGGTTCTCCAGTAAAGATGGGCGCGGCGGCCGCTCCACTGACCTCAAGCCGCTGGACCTGCAGGACCCGATGGCGCCGCTGGGCGTCGAGAAACCCACCGATTTCACCTGGAACCAGTTGCTCGGCTTCGACGCCTGCGTGCAGTGCGGCAAGTGCGAAGCCATGTGCCCGGCGTTTGCCGCCGGCCAGCCGCTGAACCCGAAGAAGCTCATCCAGGACATGGTCATCGGCCTTGCCGGTGGCAGCGACGCCAACTTTGCCGGCAGCCCGTATCCCGGTAAACCGCTGGGCGAACACCGCGGCGGCCCGCACCAGCCGATCGTCGCGCTGGACGGCAAGGCGCTGGTGGATGCCGAGACGCTCTGGTCCTGCACCACCTGCCGCGCCTGCGTCGAGGAATGCCCGATGATGATCGAGCACGTCGACGCCATCGTCGACATGCGCCGCCACCTCACCCTGGAAAAGGGCGCGACCCCGAACAAGGGCGCCGAGGTGCTGGAAAACCTGATCGCCACCGACAACCCCGGCGGCTTCGCCCCCGGCGGCCGGCTGAACTGGGCGGCCGACCTGAACCTGCCGCTGCTGGCGGACAAGCAGCAGGCCGACGTGCTGTTCTGGGTCGGCGACGGCGCCTTCGACATGCGCAACCAGCGCACCCTGCGTGCCTTCGTGAAGGTCCTCAAGGCCGCCAACGTCGACTTCGCCGTGCTCGGCCTGGAGGAGCGCGACAGCGGCGATGTGGCACGCCGCCTGGGTGACGAAGCCACCTTCCAGACCCTGGCCCAACGCAACATCGCCACCCTGGCCAAGTACCGTTTCAAGCGCATCGTCAGCTGCGACCCGCACAGCTTCCACGTGCTGAAGAACGAATACGGCGCGCTGGGCGGCAACTACCAGGTGCTGCACCACACGACCTTCATCGATGAACTGGTGCGCAAGGGCGCGCTGAACCTCGGCCAGAGCAAGGCCGGCAGCGTGACCTACCACGACCCGTGCTACCTCGGCCGCTACAACGGCGAGTACGAAGCGCCGCGCGCCGTGCTCAAGGCCATCGGCATCGAGGTCAAGGAAATGGCCCGCTCCGGCTTCCGTTCACGCTGCTGCGGCGGTGGCGGCGGCGCGCCGATCACCGACATCCCCGGCAAGCAGCGGATTCCCGACATGCGCATGGTCGACATCAAGGAAACCGGCGCCGAACTGGTTGCCGTGGGCTGCCCGCAATGCACCGCCATGCTCGAAGGCGTGGTCGCGCCGCGCCCGGAGATCAAGGACATCGCCGAACTGGTCGCCGAGGTCCTCATCGAGGCCACCGAGGTGCCGGCAAAAAAGCCCTCGCTGGCGCGCCGTGAAGAAGCGGTGGAGGTGCACCTGTGAACGTCCTGCGTAGCCCCGTAGGGCGCATAAAGCCGAAGGCTTTATCCGCCGCCTCGGCCACTTCGGCGGATGACGCTGCGCGTTATTCGCCCTACTCCAGCCCGGAGCATCGAGCATGAGCGACATCATCCGCCGCGACCCGCGGGCCGAGTGGATCGCCCGCAATCGCCTGCACCCGCTGCACGCGGCCATGCAATCGGCTCAGGGTGGCGAGAGCCGCTGGATGGGGCCGAACGGCGTGGTGCGCAAGAATCCCCACGCCGTCGGCTTCATCGGGGCCAATGGCGTCAAGCGCATCGACCGTTCCGGTGGCCAGCAAGGTACGGCAGGCGGCAAGCGCAGCAGCGCGCCGGAGGTGATGCAGCTGCCGCTGGTGATCATCGAGCAGCCGGCCTTCCTGATTGCCGTGGTGCCCGACATGGTGGGCGGCCGCCTCTCCAGCCACGACCGCGACCTGCTGGGCCTGGCCCGCAAGCTGGCCGGCAGCGACGGTGCGGTGCTGGCCGTGGTGTTCGGCGAGCACAAGGAAACCGCCTTCGACACCGCCGGCGTCGACCGCCTGTTGCAGATCGAGGGCAACGAATACGACGGTTACGCCCCGGAACAAAGGGTGCTGGCGCTGCGTTCGGCCAACAGCCAGTTCGCACCGCGTCACTGGTTGCTGCCCGACAGCCGCACCGGTGGCGGCGAACTCGGCCGCCGTCTCGCCGCCAGCCTGGGCGAACGCCCGGCCACCCGCGTCTGGCAGGCCGAAGGCGAGCGCTGCATCGGTCGCGCCGGAGCCGGCCAGCAGGACCTGCACCGCGACCTGCCGCGCCTGATTCTGGCTGCCGCCGAGTGTGCGGAGCCGGTCAGCGAAACCCGGCACGAGGCCCGCGCCGTGGAACTGGAAAGCAGCGTCGCGCGCAACCTGCCGCGCATCGAGGACCTCGGCCCGGTGGCCGTGGACCCGGCGCAGATTCCCATGGCCGAGGCGGAGTTCATCCTCTCCGGTGGCAACGGCGTGAAGGACTGGGAGCTGTTCCATCGCGCCGCCGTTGCGCTCGGCGCCACCGAAGGCGCCTCGCGCGTGGCAGTGGACGACGGCCACATGCCGCGTGCCCGTCAGGTTGGCGCCACCGGTACCTGGGTCACCGCGCGGGTCTACCTTGCCGTCGGCATTTCCGGGGCGATCCAGCACCTGCAGGGCATCGGTTCCTGCGACAAGGTGGTGGCGATCAACATGGACCCGGGCTGCGACATGATCAAACGCGCCGATCTCTCGGTGATCGGTGATTCCGCCGCGATCCTCAAGGCGCTGATGGTCCTGGCCGAAGCCCATCGCAATGGAGCGGCGCGCGATGCGGCGTGATAGGAGTTCCTCGGTAGGGCGGATAAAGCCTTCGGCTTTATCCGCCGCCAACGCATCATCGGCGGATAACGCTGCGCGTTATTCGCCTTACGCCAGCTTGAAAGCCCGAGGTGGCTTATGAACGACCTGAACATCGTCGCCCTGGTGTCCATCGGCGCCCACCCGGCCTCTGGCCGTGCGCGGCGCGCCGACCAGGATGCCCGTGCGGTGGAACTGGGCATGAACCTCGCCGGTAAGCGCCTGCGCGTCGTGCATGCCGGTGATGCCGGGGAAGAAGCGCTGCGCGGTTACCTCGGCATGGGCCTGGATGAGCTGGCCGTGCTCGAACAGCCTGCCGGTGCCGACGTACTGCCAGCATTGGCCGCCTACCTGGGCGACAGCGATGCGCAACTGGTGCTCACCGGTACCCAGGCGGAAACCGGTGAAGGCTCCGGCATGTTGCCCTTCCTGCTGGCCGAGCGCCTCGGCTGGCCGCTGGTGGTCGGCCTGGCGGAAGTGGAGAAGTTCGAAGGCGGCAGTGCCCAGGTATTGCAGGCCTTGCCTCGCGGCCAGCGCCGTCGTTTGAAGGTGCGCCTGCCCTTCGTCGCCAGCGTCGACAATGCCGCGCCGGCGGCTCGCCAGAGCGCCTTCGGCCCGGCTCGCCGGGGTTATCTGGAAGCCCACGAAGTGGAGGTGGTGGACGATCCACTGCTTGCCGACGGCAACCTGCAACCCGCGCGCCCGCGTCCCAAGCGGCTGAAGATGATCAAGGCGAAGACCGGCGCCGAACGCATGAAGGCCGCCACCGCCAAGGCCTCTGGCGGTACCGGGCAGGTCCTCAAGGACGTCTCTCCCGAGGCGGGCGCCGAGGCAATCTTCAAGCTGCTGCGTGAGGAAGGCGTGATTCGCATCTGACGTTCCGGCTCTTCGTAGGAGCGAGGGGCCATCGATATTGCTCGCGAACAATCCCCGCAGCGAGCCCTGGTTCGCGAGCAAGCTCGCTCCTGCAGGATGCCTTCCCCATCGGAGCGGAAGCCGGCGCCGTAGGCGAACCTTGTGGGTTGATTCCCGGTCCAAATTTCGTTGGTGGTAGGAAATCATTGAAATAGCACGAGAATTATCTCGTAAGCCATTGAATCGACAGCATACGGCTTGTCAGAAGAACCGCGTTTTTACTGGCCCCGCCGCGCCCCTTTCTTTATCCTCCGCACCCTTTGAAAGGCTTTGCGGAGGCTCCCATGCTCGATTCCACCCTCGAACAACTTGAACAGCTGGTCGCCGAGCTGCTGCAGCAGAATGAAGTACTGGTGCAGGACAACGCCCAGGTGCGTGAAGAGCTGCTCAAGGCCCGTGAGGAAAACGACACGCTGCAACTGTCGCTCATGGAGCAGGAAGAGAAGCACAACGCCACCGCGACTCGCCTGCAGGCGCTGATCCGCCGCGTCAGCGACAGCCGCGCCAGCGCATGAGTGGCGACGGCGTCCGCGTCCTGCGCATCCTCGGGCGCGAATACAGCGTCCGGGCGCCGGCCGGTGAAGAGCGCCGGCTGCAGGACGCGGCTGCGCTGCTGCAGGCGGAGATCAGCGCCAGCAAGAAGAAATTCCCCTACGTCACCAGCAATGAGCTGATGGTGCTCTCTGCGCTCAACCTCTGCGCCCGCCAGCTCGGTGCGTCGGATACCGAGTGCGATGAGGCGGACGCCGTGGAGCGTATCGCCGCTCTCAATCGGCGGATTCTCGATCACCTGCAACGTCAGGATTGATCTCCCGCAGCCCCTGCTTTTTGTAGGAGCGAGCTTGCTCGCGAACCCCTCCTGCGCCGGTATTGACGGGAGGGAGATCGTGTTCGCGAGCAATGACGATGGCGTCCCCCTCTCTCCTACAGAAGCCGCACCGCCACGACCGGAACTCCAGGAAAGTGTTTTGTAGGGCGAATAACGCGCAGCGTTATCCGCCACTGTGCCTGGCACGGAACTGGCGGATCACAGCAAGCGGTTATGCGCCCTACGGTGCCGTGCGACTCATGCCAATCGCGGACGGAGTCCGTTCCTACGAAACCTGAACCGGCGTAGGCGCGGACTCCGTCTGCCATGTTTTCCGCCGCGCCCGGATTTCAGGCAAAAAAATAGGGACACCGGGGTAAGCGGTGTCCCTTCTAAAGGAGAGTGGGCCAAGAGGCCCCTCAACCGGTGAGACGTGGCGCCTCGGGTAAACCCGCGGCGCCGGGTATAAAAGAAGGGACTGGGGGTAACCAATCCCTGAAAGGTGAGGGAGGAATACTCCCCCTCAACCGGTGAGACGTGCCCGGCTCGCGCCGGGCGGAGGATCAGGCGCGCAGCGGAATCAGGCGCGGGGCGATCATGTTTTCCGGCAGCAGGATGTCGGCCAGGGTGGCTTCGTCCAGCAGCTTCTCCTCGCGAACCAGCTCCAGCACTCCGCGGCCGGTTTCCAGCGCAGTCTTGGCGATACGGGTGGAGTTTTCGTAGCCGATGTACGGGTTCAGCGCGGTGACCAGGCCGATGCTGTGCTCCACCAGCTGGTGGCAGCGCTCGACGTTGGCGGTGATGCCGGTGATGCAGTGCTCGCGCAGCATGTCCATGGCGCGCTGGAGCAGGCGGATCGAGTCGAAGATCTTGTAGGCGATCAGCGGCTCCATCACGTTCAGCTGCAACTGGCCGCCTTCGGCCGCGATGGTCAGCGCCAGGTCGTTACCCATGATTTCGAAGGCGCACATGTTCACCGCCTCCGGGATCACCGGGTTGACCTTGCCCGGCATGATCGAGCTGCCCGGCTGGCGCGGCGGCAGGTTGATCTCGTTGATGCCGGTGCGCGGGCCGCTGGACAGCAGGCGCAGGTCGTTGCAGATCTTCGACAGCTTGACCGCGGTGCGCTTGAGCATGCCGGAGAACAGCACGAAGGCGCCCATGTCGGAGGTGGCTTCGATCAGGTCGGCAGCCGGAACGACCGGGTGGCCGCTGATTTCAGCCAGGCGCTGGACAGCCAGCTTCTGGTAGCCGGGGTCGGCGTTGATGCCGGTGCCGATCGCGGTGCCGCCGAGGTTCACTTCGGTCAGCAGTTCCGGCGCCAGGCGACGCAGGCGGTCGAGGTCTTCGCCCAGGGTGGTGGCGAAGGCGTGGAATTCCTGGCCGAGGGTCATCGGTACCGCGTCCTGCAGCTGGGTACGGCCCATCTTCAGTACGCCGGCGAACTCGACGCCCTTGGCGGCGAAGGCCTGGATCAGGCTGTCGAGGCTGGCCAGCAGGGTGTCGTGGCCGAGCAGCAGGCCCAGGCGGATGGCGGTCGGGTAAGCGTCGTTGGTCGACTGCGCCATGTTCACGTCGTTGTTCGGGTGCAGGTACTTGTACTCACCCTTGGTATGGCCCATGGCTTCCAGCGCGATGTTCGCGATCACTTCGTTCGCGTTCATGTTGGTGGAAGTACCGGCGCCACCCTGGATCATGTCCACCACGAACTGGTCGTGGAAGTCACCGCGGATCAGGCGGGCACAGGCTTCGCTGATGGCAGCGTGCTTCTCGTTCGACAGGTGGCCAAGCTGGTGGTTGGCATCGGCTGCCGCCTGTTTGACCATCGCCAGGCCGACGACCAGTTTCGGGTAGTGCGACAGCGGCACGCCCGAGAGGCGGAAGTTGTTCACAGCGCGCAGGGTCTGGATGCCGAAGTAGGCGTCAGAAGGTACTTCGAGGGTGCCGAGGAGGTCTTTCTCGATGCGGAACGATGCAACAGGGGACATGACGGGGATTGTCTCAGGGAAACACGGCCAGTGCCGCGATGCCCGGTAGACTAGGGATTTCGCCTTTCGTCGGCCAATGCTGTTAAAGGCTGCCTCATGCACGAACGGCATAATGTACCCTGTGACGAATTGATGACGGCGAGCGTGTGACTGTGCTACGCGCGCCCGGCTCCTGACCAATCGATCAGCGTGTGAATGCGTTGGAGTTGACGTGAACCTCGAGACCAAATGGCTGGAAGACTTCAGCACCCTGGCCACCACCCGCAGTTTTTCCCAGGCCGCCGAAAAGCGCTTCGTCACCCAGCCGGCCTTCAGCCGACGCATCCGCAGCCTGGAAGATGCCCTCGGCCTGACCCTGGTGAACCGCCAGCGCACGCCCATCGAGCTGACTGAGGCCGGCCAGCTGTTCCTCGTCACCGCCCGCGCGGTGGTTGAGCAACTCGGCCAGGTGGTGCGCCACCTGCACCACCTGGAAGGCGGGCAGGGCGAGGTGCTGCAGTTCGCCGCCGCGCACTCGCTGGCGCTGGGCTTCTTCCCCGCGTGGATTTCCCGGCTGCGCTCGGAAGGCCTGAATATCGCCAGCCGCCTGGTGGCGACCAACGTCGGCGAGGCGGTACACCTGCTGCGCGAAGGCGGCTGCGACCTGATGATGGCCTTCTACGACCCGGACGCCGCCTTGCAGATGGACCCGGAGGTCTTCCCCTCGCTGCACCTGGGGCGCACCGAAATGCTGCCGGTGTGCGCGGTGAACTCCGCCGGCGTGCCGCTCTTCGATCTCGACAGCGGGCAGAGCGTGCCGCTGCTGGCCTACAGTGCCGGTGCCTTCCTCGGTCGCGGCGTGAACCTGCTGCTGCGCCAGCGCAACCTGCGTTACACGACGGTCTATGAAACGGCGATGGCCGACAGCCTTAAAAGCATGGCGCTGCAAGGCATGGGTGTGGCCTGGGTGCCGCGCCTGAGCATGGAGTCGGAGCTGGCGCGTGGTGAGCTGGCGCTGTGCGGCGGCCCGCACTGGATTGTCCCGCAGGAAATCCGCCTGTACCGCTGTGCGCTGGTGCGCAAGGCGCAGATTCGCCTGCTCTGGCGCAAGCTCGAAGGCGGCCTGGGGCTGGACGAAACGCCCTGAGGCAGACAGCCGGGGCTATTCTGTTTATTTGATAAGCATTATCATTTGCGGCTTTCCACGGTCTCCCCCTCGCACCGGTTTCGGTGCGGACCGCTGGCGAGCCTGCAGCCCCGATGTCCCATTCCGACCGCCCGGCCGATTCCCGCACCGCGGACGCCCCGGCGCCCGCCGAGGCGTTGCCGCGCGAGGATTTCCTGCGGGTGTTCCTTTCCCAGCGTCCGCGCATGGAAGCCCTGGTACGACGTCGCGTCGGTTGCCGGGCCACCGCGGCGGACCTGGTCCAGGACCTGTTCCTGCGCTTCTGGAAGCGCCCGCAGGCACCAGTGGAAGAACTCGGCAGCTACCTGCTGCGCAGTGCGCGCAACCTCGCCATCGATCACCTGCGCGGTGAAGATTCGCGCGGGCGAACCCTGAGCGCGCTGCTGCCCGACCAGGACGATGCCCAGCCTTCCCCAGAGCAGGCGGTGCAGGCCAGCGCCGAACTGGACCTCATCGAAGACGCCCTGCGCCAGTTGCCCGAGCGCACCCGCCATATCTTCCTGCTCAGTCGTGTGCATGGCCGCACCTACGGCGAGATCGCCGCGGCCATGGGGCTTTCCCAGAGCGCGGTGGAAAAACATATGATGCGCGCCCTCGATGCCTGCAAGGCGAGCCTTGAGCCCGCCGCGCGGGCAGATCGCCGTGGAGCCGCCGACCGATGAAGCCTGAAATCGCCACCTCGCCCGAGGACGCCCAGCGGCAGGCGCGCCAGTGGCTGCTGCGCCTGAACGACGCTGGCGGCGACGTATGGCTGGCGGCTTTCCAGGCGTGGCTGGCGGCCGATCCGCAACATGCCCGCGCCTATGCCGAAGTCGATGCGCTCTGGCAGGCCAGTGCCGCGCCGGCGCAACGGCTGGCGGCGGAAGAGGGCAATGCTTTGGGCGCCTATCTCACCGCGATGGACCGTCCGGCGCCGCGCCGCGCGCAGAGCAACCACCGGCGTTGGGCCTACCCGCTGGCCAGCGCCGCCTGCCTGTTGCTGATGCTCTGGGCCGGTGCCTGGTGGTCGCCGGGGCACTGGCTGACCGATCTCTCCGCCGACTACGTCAGCGCGCCGGGCGAAGTGCGGGAGATCACCCTGGGCGACGGCTCGCGCCTGACCCTGGACGCCGACAGCGCCGTCGCGGTTTCCCTGGACGGTGAACAACGCCGCGTCGACCTGCTGCGCGGTGCTGCGTCCTTTGCCGTGAAACATCTGCCCAAACCCTTCGTGGTGCGCGCCGGAGAGGGTGAAGCGCGGGTGCTGGGCACCGAGTTCGAAGTCCGTCGCCGGGGCGAGCAGACCCGCGTCACGGTCGCCGAAGGCCGCGTCTCGGTGCGTGGCAGCCATGCCGCCGGCATGCCGGAAGTGGTGCTGGGCGCTGGCGAACGGGTCGGCATCGACGGCACGCGGCTCGGTGATGCGCAGCCCGCCGATGCCCAGGCCGCGCTGGCCTGGCGCCAGGGCTGGCTGACCTTCTACCGCGCGCCGCTGGGCGAGGTGCTGGAGCGCCTGGGCACTTACTACCCGGGCCGCATCGTGCTGCTGGACAGCGAGCTGGCGCAGCGCCGGGTCAGCGGCAGTTTCCGCAGCACCGACCCTCAGGCGGCGCTGGATTCCCTGCAGGCGGTGGTGGGCTTCCATCAGCAGCCTCTGCTCGGTCGCTTCGTGCTGATCCGCTGAGGGCGAAGATTTTTTCGAAAAAGGGGTGAGGTACTGCGGCGGCTGCTCCGTGTAGTGGTCATGAATGCGATTTATTCGCATGTGTAGTCCGACCTTCGAGCAAGAGAGCCCCGATGATCCCGCTGCGCCGCGTTGTTCCCGAGCTATCCCTGAAACCCCTTGCCGCCGTCGTGCTGGGCGCTGCCCTGGTCGCCGCGCAGGCTCCCTCCGCGTGGGCCGAGAATGCCGCCGCCGGCGCTGCCCTGCAGGCGCGCTTTGGTTTCGCCATTGCGGCTCAACCCTTGCCCCAGGCGCTGAGCGAGTTCAGCCGGGTGACCGGCCTCAGTGTGGTCTACACCGACGAGGCGCCGTACGACCTCCAAGCCCCGGCGGTCTCCGGCCAGCTCAGCGCCAACGACGCGCTGAATCGCATGCTGGCGGGCTCCGGCTATCGCTTCCGCGACCTCGATGGCCGCACCCTGACCCTGGAGCGCGTGCCGACCGACACCCTGAGCCTCACCGATACCACCGTCACCGGCCAGGCGGCGTCGACCAGCTACCAACCGGCACCGGTCGCCTCCATCGGTCGCACCGACACGCCGGTGTTGGAAACCCCGCAAAGCATCGTCACTGTCCCGGCCCAGGCGCTGCACGACCAGAAGCCGCGCAATCTTGACGACGCGCTTGGCAACATCAGCGGTATCACCCAGGCCAACACCCTCGGCGGCACCCAGGACGCGGTGATGAAGCGGGGTTTCGGCGATAACCGCGACGGTTCGATCATGCGCGACGGCCTGCCCTCGGTGCTGGGCCGCAACCTCACCGCCACCGCCGACCACGTCGAAGTGCTCAAGGGGCCGGCCTCGTTGCTGTATGGCATCCAGGACCCGGGCGGCATCGTCAACGTGGTGAGCAAGAAGCCGCAGCTGCAGCAGTACAACGCCGTCACCCTGCGTGGCTCGACCTACGCCCACGGCAAACAGGGCAGCGGCGCGCAGGTCGACACCACCGGCCCGCTGGGCGAGACCAACCTGGCCTACCGGCTGATCGTCGATCACCAGGACGAGAACTACTGGCGCAATTTCGGCCAGCAGCGCGAGACCCTCGTCGCGCCCTCGCTGGCCTGGTTCGGCGAGGACACCACGGTGAACCTCAGCTACGAGCACCGTGAGTTCAAGACGCCGTTCGACCGTGGCACCGCCATCGACCCGCGCACCAACAAGCCGCTGGATATCCCCCGTACGCGTCGCCTGGACGAGCCCTTCAACATCACTGAAGGCCGCTCCGACCTGACTCGACTGGACGTCGAGCAGCGCATCGACGATGCCTGGAAGGCGCATTTCGCCTACGGCTGGACCCGTGAGACCTACGACGACAACCAGGCCCGCGTCACCAGGGTCAACAGCAACGGCACCCTGACCCGCCGCACCGACGCCACCCGCGGCGCGGTGAGCAGCGACAGCTTCGCCACCGCCGGGCTGAACGGCGACCTGCAACTGGGCGGCTTCCGCCACGAAGTCAGCTTCGGCATCGACAGCGAGAAGCGCAAGATCTACCGCGCCGACCTGATCCGCGACACGAAGAACACCACCTTCAATTACCTCGATCCGGTCTACGGGCAGATTTCACCCGCCACGCGCGTCAGCCCGGCGGACAGCGACCAGACCGACAAGCTGCGCAGCGACTCGCTGTTCCTGCAGGACTCCTGGCACCTGGACGACCACTGGATTCTGGTCGCCGGCGGGCGCTACCAGATGTATGACCAGTACGCCGGGCGCGGCCGGCCGTTCAAGGCCAACACCGATATCAGCGGACAGAAGTGGGTACCGCGCGCCGGGGTGATCTACAAGATCAACGACGAGATGTCGCTATATGGCAGCTACACCCAGTCGTTCAAGCCCAACTCCACCATCGCGCCGCTGTCCACGGGCGAGGTGATCGACTCGGCGATCCAGCCGGAAGAAGCGACCTCCTGGGAGATCGGCGGCAAGCTCGACATCCCCGGCCGTGTCACCGCCAACCTGGCCTTCTTCGACATCCGCAAGCGCAACGTGATGGTCACCCAGCTCGACGCCAACGGCGACAGCCGCGTCAGCACCGCCGGCAAGGTGCGCTCCTATGGCGCGGAACTGGATGTCACCGGCCAGCTGAGCGAGCACTGGAACCTGATCGGCAGCTACGCCTGGCTGGATGCCGAGGTCACCGAAGACCCGGTGCTGGAGGGCAACCGCCTGCAGAACGTGGCCAAGGAAACCGCCTCGCTGGCGGCGGTATACGACGCCGGGTCGATCTTCGGCGGCGACAACCTGCGCCTGGGCGGCGGGCCGCGCTACGTGGGCAAGCGTGCGGGCGACCCGTCCAACTCCTTCGAATTGCCGTCCTACACCGTGACCGATGCCTTCGCCAGCTACGACACGAAGCTGGGTGGCCACAACGTCGGCTTCCAGTTCAACGTGAAGAACCTGTTCGACCGCACCTACTACCCGTCGGCGGCGAACAACCTCTACGTCGCCGTGGGCGAGCCGCGGCAGTTCGAGGTTTCGACCACTGTGGAGTTCTGAAGCTGAGCCCGGACGCTCCTGCAGGAGGGTTGGAGCGCAGCGATACCCATGCTGTCTGCAGCGCAATCGATGGGTATCGCTGCGCTCCACGCCATCCTACGCAGAGCTTGGTGTTTGGAGCGGGGCCTACATCTCCACCACGATCCGTCCTTCGATCTGCCCGGCGCGCATGCGGTCGAGGATGGCGTTGATGTCATCCAGCTTGCCGGCGGCGACGGTGGCTTTCACCAGGCCTTCGCCGGCGAAGTCCAGGGCTTCCTGCAGGTCCGCGCGGGTGCCGACGATGGAGCCGGTGATGTGCAGGCCCTTGAGCACCACGTCGAAGATCGGCGTGGGGAAGTCGCCCGGCGGCAGGCCGACCAGCGACACGGTACCGCCCCGGCGGGCCATGCCGATGCCCTGGCCGAAGGCGCTGTTGGACACGGCGGTGACGACTACGCCGTGGGCGCCGCCGATATCACGCTGCACCACTTCGACCGGGTCCTCTTTCTTCGCATTGACGGTCAGGCTGGCGCCGAGCTTGCGCGCCAGCTCCAGCTTGGCGTCATCCACGTCCACTGCCACCACGTGCAGGCCCATGGCCTTGGCGTACTGCACGGCGACGTGGCCCAGGCCGCCGATGCCGGAAATGGCCACCCACTGGCCGGGACGTGCCTCGGTTTCCTTCAGCGCCTTGTACACGGTGACGCCCGCGCAGAGGATCGGCGCAATCTCGGTAAAGCCGACATTCTTCGGCAGGATGCCGACATAGTTCGGGTCCGCCAGCACGTATTCGGCGTAGCCGCCGTTTACCGAGTAGCCGGTGTTCTGCTGGCTTTCGCAAAGGGTTTCCCAGCCGGTCAGGCAGTGCTCGCAGCAACCGCAGGCGGTGTACAGCCAGGGCACGCCGACGCGGTCGCCTTCCTTCACGCGGGTGACGCCAGCGCCGACCGCGGCGACGAAACCGACGCCTTCATGGCCGGGGATGAACGGCAGGCTCGGCTTCACCGGCCAGTCGCCTTCGGCGGCGTGCAGGTCGGTGTGGCAGACGCCGGAGGCCTCGATCTTCACCAGGATCTGCCCGGGGCCGGGCAGCGGGACTTTGACTTCCTCGATCCGCAGCGGCTCGCCAAAGGCGTGGACGACAGCGGCTTTCATGGTCGTGGGCAGGGTCGTGGACATTGCACTCGCTCCTTGAAGGGTGAGGGACCTGCCCCGTCCGGGACAGGAACGTGTCAGAAGAGTCTGAGCCCCTGAGCCTAGGCCATCTTGAGCTGAGGCAAGCTTTTCCGAAGTCTCTTCGGAGGTCGTTGCAGGCATCTTCGATGCAGGAATGACGAAATCGGGACCAACGGTCATGCCCAGTGCACTCCGTCGTGCCCTTTGCGGTATACTGCGCCGCCTTCAAGCCGGCACTGCCCGCCGGTTTGGCCACGTACAAGCCACGCCCTCACGGAGTCGTGGCTTGTTGGTTTCTGACGCGCCCAAGAGCGCACTTGAGAGAGGCACGACGATGAGCGCACTGGTTGGCGTGATCATGGGTTCCAAATCCGACTGGAGCACCCTGAGCCACACCGCAGACATGCTGGACAAGCTCGGCATTCCGTACGAAGTGAAGGTGGTTTCCGCCCACCGTACTCCGGACCTGCTGTTCCAGTACGCCGAAGAGGCCGATGGCCGCGGCATCGAAGTGATCATCGCCGGCGCCGGCGGTGCCGCCCACCTGCCGGGCATGTGCGCCGCCAAGACCCACCTGCCGGTGCTCGGCGTGCCAGTGCAGTCCTCCATGCTCTCGGGCGTCGATTCGCTGCTGTCCATCGTGCAGATGCCCGCGGGCGTCCCGGTCGCCACCCTGGCCATCGGCAAGGCCGGCGCCACCAATGCCGCCCTGCTGTCCGCCAGCATCCTGGGCGCCAAGTACCCGAAATACCACGAGGCGCTGAAGCAGTTCCGCGCCACCCAGACCGAGACGGTGCTGGACAATCCCGATCCGCGCGAGGCCTGAGCAGAACCATGAAGATCGGTGTCATCGGTGGCGGCCAGCTGGGCCGCATGCTGTCCCTGGCGGGCACCCCGCTGGGCATGAACTTCGCCTTCCTCGACCCGGCGCCGGACGCCTGCGCGCAAGCCCTGGGCGAGCACATCCGTGCTGACTACAGCGACCAGGACCACCTGCGCCAACTGGCCGACCAGGTCGACCTGGTGACCTTCGAGTTCGAGAGCGTCCCGGCCGAGACCGTGGCCTTCCTCTCGCAGTTCGTGCCGGTCTATCCGAACGCCGAGTCGCTGCGCATCGCCCGCGACCGCTGGTTCGAGAAGTCCATGTTCAAGGACCTGGGGATTCCGACCCCGGCCTTCGCCGACGTGCAGTCCCAGGCCGACCTCGACGCCGCGGTGGCCAGCATCGGCCTGCCGGCAGTGATGAAGACCCGCACCCTGGGCTACGACGGCAAGGGCCAGAAGGTCCTGCGCAAGGCCGAGGACGTCACTGGCGCCTTCGCCGAACTGGGCAGCGTGCCCTGCATCCTCGAAGGCTTCGTGCCCTTCACCGGCGAAGTGTCGCTGGTGGCGGTGCGTGCCCGTGATGGCGAGACGCGCTTCTACCCGCTGGTGCACAACACCCACGAGAACGGCATCCTGCGCCTGTCCGTGGCGAGCACCGACCATCCGCTGCAGCAGCTGGCCGAGGACTACGTCGGCCGCGTGCTCGACAAGCTGGCCTATGTCGGTGTGATGGCCTTCGAGTTCTTCGAGGTCGACGGCGGCCTGAAGGCCAACGAGATCGCTCCGCGCGTGCACAACTCCGGGCACTGGACGATCGAAGGCTCCGAGTGCAGCCAGTTCGAGAACCACGTGCGCGCCATCGCCGGCCTGCCGCTGGGCTCCACGGCGAAAGTGGGCGAGAGCGCCATGCTCAATTTCATCGGCGAAGTGCCGCCGGTGGCCGAGGTGCTGAACATCGCCGACTGCCACCTGCACCACTACGGCAAGGCCTTCAAGGCCGGGCGCAAGGTGGGCCACGCCACCCTGCGCAGCACTGACCTGCCGACCCTGAAGGCGCGTATCGCCGAGGTCGAGGCGTTGATCGCCAGGGGTTGACCGTTACGGTGCTCCGAAAGAAGCCGCGTCAATCACTGGCGCGGCTTTTTTCATGCCGGTCTTCCACAACGCTGTAAGGCTGGCGAAACACCGGCAGTCGCTCTGGGGCGCGGCAAAACACGGAACGCCGACGTTTCCTACACTGTCCCATGACAAGCGCGTACTCACCGCGCTCAACCCACAAGGAGGGTTTGTCATGGGATTAATCGGAACCATCGTCATCGGCCTGATCGTCGGACTCATCGCACGCTTCCTCAAGCCCGGCGATGACAGCATGGGCTGGATCATGACCATCCTGATCGGCATCGGCGGCTCGCTGTTGGCCACCTATGGCGGCCAGGCGCTGGGCATCTACGCGGCCGGCCAGGCGGCAGGCTTCATCGGCGCGGTGATCGGCGCCATCGTGCTGCTGGTCATTTACGGCCTGATCAAGAAGAATTGACGGTGAATTCCGGCCCTCTCCCACCAGGGGGAGGGCGCTGGAGGAATATCCCGCCTGTGCCCGACCGGGCCTCTCGAGTCCACGATGCGCCGACCATTGCTCGCCTGCTGCCTGATTCTGCTGACTTCCCTGGCGTCCGCCGCCGAACTCCCGGAAACCGACTGGCTGTCCCTGATGCCGCCCAGTGACCGCAAGGCGCTGGAAAACATGCCGGAAATCACCCACAACGGCCCCGAGGCCAATGGCACCTTCACCAACAAGGGCGGGCTCAAGCAGTCCGACAAGAAGCTGCCGCAGGTGATGTACTCGACCAAAACCGTTGCCGCGCTCAATGGCAAGGCGCTGCGTCTGGGCGGCTACCCGGTGCCGCTGGAGAACGACGCCAAGGGGCGTGTCACCGAATTCTTCCTGGTGCCTTACCCAGGCGCCTGCATCCATGTGCCGCCGCCGCCGCCGAACCAGATCGTGCTGGTGCGCTACCCCAAGGGCATCCGGATCGACGATATCTACAACCCGATCTGGGTCAGCGGCACGCTGAAGGTCGAAAAGGTCAGCAATGACCTGGCCGATGCGGCCTACGCCATCGACGACGCCAAGGTGCGGCCGGTGGAGGAGAGCGATCTGTAGGGTATTGCCCTCGTAGGAGCAACGGTCTTCTTCAGATAAGTCCGTGCCAGTGCCTTCCCTCACCCCAGCCCTCTCCCTTTGGGAGAGGGCTGGGGTGAGGGCCGCCCCAAGCGCAGAAGCATCTCGTAGGAGACTCCGTCCGCGATTGGCGTCCGGCCCGATGCGGACCGATCGCAGACGGAGTCCGCTCCTACGTATTGTCATATCGCTGAGGCATCAGCCCTCCAGCGGTTTGCCCCAGATTTCCACCGTCATCGTTTCGCTGCGTCCCGGCGCCACGCTCATCACGTCGTCCCAGACCCGCGCGGTCTCGATACACAGCATCTGCTGCCAGGCATCGTCGGGGAACTGTGACAGGCGGGCGGCCTTGTCGATCCAGGGGTTCCACACCACCGCCGAGCGCGAACCGCTGGCCTTGATGTGGATGTCGCGCTCCCAGGCCTGGTCGCGGATCACCAGCGGCTTCTCCACGTCCAGGTAGATGCGGTCGGTTTCCCCGGCAATGCGCACCACGCCGTGTTGCTCGCGTAGCTCCCAGTTTTCCAGCGTTTCGACATAGCGGCAGCCCTGCAGCCCCTCGATGCTGGCCTGGCGCGCGTCGCCTACGGCGAAGTAGGTGTGCAGGGCCTGGCTGATCGGCAACGACGCGGTGCCCAGGTTGTGGGTGGTCATTTCCAGCGTCAGGTGTTCGCCGAAACGCATCACCAGCTCCAGCCGTGCGGAGTGGGCCCAGCCCGGCAGACCGTTGCGCGCGTCGAAGCTGAAGTGCACGGAAAGCTGGCCCAGCTCGTCGGCGATATCGTCCAGCTGCCAGTCCAGCGCTCGCACCAGGCCGTGGGCGGGGGGCTTGTCGCCCTGGTAGGCGGTACGGATTTCCACCGGGTTGCGCTCCAGGTTGCCAAACCAGGGCCAGCAGACGGGCGCGCCGCCGCGCAGCGACTGGCCATGGCGGTACTCCGCGGTGTCGCTCAGCCATACCAGCGGCGGTTGCTCGTGGGGCTGGTAGCTCAGCAGTTGCGCGCCCTGCTGGGCAATCAGGGCTTCACCATAAGCGGTATGGATGCGCCAACAGGGCAGCTCATCGATCTGCACCTGTTCGACGCGGGGAGTCTGGATGTCGCTGCTCATGGTGGTCTCCGGGACTGCGCTGCGAAAGTTTCAGTATCACCGATCCTTCGCGGCGCAGGCAGTTCCCGGAGAATGAAAAGATCAGCGCAGGCGCAGCTCTGCCAGGTGTGCGCGCTGTCGCCCTTCGCCGTCGAAGTTGGACGCACCCAGCCAAGCCTCGAAGGCCTGCTCGCAGCGCGGCCACTCGCTGTCGATGATGGAGAACCAGGCGGTGTCGCGGTTGCGGTCCTTGACTACCGTAGCCTGGCGGAAAGTGCCCTCGAAGACGAAGCCCAGGCGCTCGGCGGCGCGCATGGAGCGGGCGTTGAGCGCGTTGCACTTCCATTCCAGGCGGCGGTAGCCCATCTCGAAGGCCCACTTGGCCAGCAGGTACACGGCCTCGGTGGAGGCCGGCGAGCGCTGCATCACGCGGCCGTAGGCAATGTGGCCGATTTCGATGCTGCCGTCCTTGGGGAAGATCCGCAGGTAGCTGAGCAGGCCGACAGCGCGGCCGTTCGTACGGTCGATCACGGCGAAGAACAGCGGGTCATTGCTCGCCGCGTTGCCCGCCAGCCAGGCATCGAACGGCGCGCGTTCGGGGAAGGGCCCGTAGGGCAGGTAGTCCCACAGGAGCGGGTCGGAATCCGGACCTTGCAGCGCTAGCCACAGGTCATCGCCGTGGAGGGCGACGTCCAGCGGCACGAGGTTGATGCTGCGGCCGGTCAGGGTGCGGCGTTCGGGGCTGGCGGCGGGGTGCCAGTTCAGCAGGGGTTGGTCGTTCATGGGCGCTCCGGCTCAGAGAATCTTGCGGTACTGGACGAACCCGGAGCGGTCGGCGATCCGGTCGTAGAGGAACATGGCGTCGGTGTTGCTCTCGTGGGTCAGCCAGTGCACCCGCGAGGCGCCGTTGGCGCGGGCGTCGGCGTAGACGTGTTCGATCAACTGCGCGCCGATGCCGCCGCCGCGCTGGCCTTCAGCGACGTACAGGTCCTGCAGGTAGACGTAGTCGCCCTGGGTCCAGCAGGAGCGGTGGTAGATGAAGTGCACCATGCCGATGGCCTCGCCGTCGCGCCAGGCGAGGGCCGCGTGCATCGGCTCGGCCGCATCGAGGAAACGCTGCCAGGTGACCGCGCTGGTGGCCTCATCGATGGTGGTCTTGTAGAAGCGCTGGTAGCCCTGCCAGAGCGGCAGCCAGGCGGCGTGATCATCGGTGGTGATCGGGCGAATCTCGACAGCGGAAGACATGGTGACGGCCTTGTGTGCGTTGGAATGCTTCCAGCCTAGGCGCTGAATTGGTTCTGCTAAAGAGCCATTCGTGATCAAATCAAAGGAACCATTGCCGCTGCCCTGGAAGCTGCCCCATGAGTGTTCCGCTGCCTTTCAACCCGTCCGGTATTCGCCTCGATCCCGCGCGCCCGCTGGGGCTGCAGTTGTTCCAGGCGCTGCGTGAGCGGATTCTCGATGGCCGCCTCGCGGCGCGTTCGCGATTGCCGGCCAGCCGCGACCTGGCGGCGTCGCTGAATGTTTCCCGCAATACCGTGGTGCGCGCCTACGAGCAGCTCTACGCCGAGGGCTATATCGAGGGGCGTACTGGCGATGGAACCTATGTGGCCGAACGGGTGCAGCCCTCTGTTGATACGGTGCGCAATGAAACGCGCAGCCCCGACGCACCGTCGCTGGAGCGCCTCGCGCGCCATCATCTGCCGCTGCCGCCCACCGGTGCGCCGCGCGCTTTCCGGGTCGGTGTGCCGGCCTTCGATCTCTTTCCCTTCGATACCTGGGCGCGTCTGCAGGCGCGCTTCTGGCGCGATCCGCCGCTGGACTGCCTGGGCTACGGCGACCCGGCCGGCGAGCAGCGCCTGCGCGAACTGGTCGCCGCCTACCTGCGCAGTACCCGCGGCCTGCACTGCGACGCCGGGCAGATCATCATCACCAGCGGTGCCCAGCAGGGCATCGCGCTGTGCGCGCAGGTACTGCTGGCCGAGGGTGACGGCGCAGCCATCGAGAACCCCGGCTACCGCGCCGCCGGGCATGCGTTCGCCACAGCGGGTGCGCATCTGCATGGCGTTGCGGTGGACGCGGACGGTCTGCGTACCGACCAACTGGAGCAATTGCCGGATTGCCGGCTGGTCTACGTCACGCCTTCGCACCAGTACCCCACCGGCGTAACGCTCTCGCTGGCGCGCCGTCTGGAGTTGCTGGAATGGGCCGAGCGCAGCAACGGCTGGATCGTCGAAGACGACTACGACGGCGAGTACCGCTACAGCGGCACGCCACTGATGCCGCTGGCGGCGTTGGATCGCCATGACCGTGTGCTCTACGTCGGCACCTTCTGCAAGATCGCCTTCCCCGCGCTGCGTCTGGGCTATCTCGTCGTGCCGCCGGCGCTGGCGCAGGCCTTTGCCCGCCGCCGGGCGCTGGACGTACGCCACTCGGAGGTCGGCACCCAGCGGGTGATGGCCGACTTCATCGCCGAAGGGCACTTCCAGCGGCATGTCCGTCGTATGCGCCGGGCCGCTCGCAGCCGCCGTGACGCGCTGCTGCGTGGCTGGCCGGAGGTCGCCGGCTGTGCAGCGATGCCGACGGTGGACGCCGGCCTGCACCTGTGCGTGCGGGTCGATAGCCGCGAGCGAGAGTTGGAATTGGTGCGGCGCGCGGCGTCCGTCGGCGTGGAGGTAAATGCCCTGAGCGATTACTGGCTGCCAGAGTCCACCGAGCCGGAAGACCAGCGTGCCGGACTGGTGCTGGGCTTCGCGGCGGTGCCGGAGGCGCGGATCGCCGAGGCGCTCAAGGCCCTGCGCAAGGCCTGGGCGTAGGGCGAATGACCGTTCACGGTTATCCGCCGTCCGGCCCCTGGCACGGCGGTTTTGGCGGATAACGCTTGAGGCGTTATGCGCCCGAAGTCGTGTCCTGACACCTGGTTATTTCCTTAGCTGACTTACGAAGTTGGCGGGAGGCACTACGCTCCCTAGACTGTCGCCCCTCTCGAAAAAACCGGAGCCGCCATGAGCCTCGCCTTGTCCACCGTCCCC
The DNA here is from genome assembly GCF_001675465.2 of Pseudomonas sp. AU12215. Lineage (NCBI taxonomy): Bacteria > Pseudomonadati > Pseudomonadota > Gammaproteobacteria > Pseudomonadales > Pseudomonadaceae > Pseudomonas > Pseudomonas sp. AU12215. Next base: position 8,355 of record NZ_MACM02000125.1, on the reverse strand, counting down.
GAGCGCAAGTCCAGCGCGCTCTGGATTGCCTTCCTTCTGTTGCTGGCCGGCGCGCTGTTCCTCGCCCAGGCGGTAAGCGGGCGCCAGGCACTGTTGTTCCTGGTCGGCGGTGCGCTGGGGCTGACCCTTTACCACGCAGCGTTTGGTTTCACCTCCGCCTGGCGCGTGTTCATCCGTGAACGGCGTGGCGCCGGCTTGCGCGCACAGATGGTGATGCTGGCCATCGCGGTGCTGCTGTTCTTCCCGGCGCTTGCGGCCGGTACGCTGTTCGGCGAGCCAGTGAAGGGGCTGGTGTCGCCGGCCGGCACGTCGGTGATCGTCGGCGCCTTCATCTTCGGTATCGGCATGCAGCTGGGCGGCGGCTGCGCTTCCGGCACGCTGTTCACCGTGGGCGGCGGCAATGCGCGCATGCTGGTGACCTTGCTGTTCTTCATCCTCGGTTCGGTGATCGCCACCCACCATATCGGCTGGTGGTTCGCCCTGCCGTCGTTGCCGCCGACCTCGATCGTCCAGTCCCTTGGTCTGTTCCCCGCGCTGATACTGAGCCTGGCGCTGTTTGCCGGCATTGCAGCCGTCAGCGTCGTGCTGGAGCGTCGTCGCCATGGCGCGCTGGAGCTGATAGCGAGCAATGGCGAGCACGGTGCCGGCCGCTTCCTGCGCGGTCCCTGGCCGCTGGTGTGGGGCGCCGTGGCACTGGCTTTGCTGAACTTCGCGACCCTGGCGCTGGCCGGGCGTCCGTGGGGCGTCACTTCGGCTTTCGCCCTGTGGGGCGCGAAGGCGTTCGGAAGCCTGGGGATAGCCGTCGACCAATGGGCGTTCTGGCAGGCCGACGCCAACGCCAAGGCGCTGGCTGCGCCGGTCTGGCAGGACGTCACCAGCGTCATGGACTTCGGCATCATGATCGGCGCATTGCTGGCCGCCGGCCTCGCCGGTCGCTTCGCACCGAGCCTGAAGATTCCCGCTCGCTCGCTGGTCGCGGCAGTGATCGGCGGCCTGCTGCTGGGCTACGGCGCACGCCTGGCCTACGGCTGCAATATCGGCGCGTACTTCAGCGGCATCGCCTCCGGCAGTCTGCATGGCTGGTTGTGGCTGGTCGCGGCGTTCTTCGGCAATACCGTGGGGGTGCGCCTGCGGCCGATCTTCTTCCCCGCCGAGCGCGTGGAAGAGCGCCTGACCGGCTGCTGAGTCAGGCCGGGCGGGGCGTTTCGCGCTCTGCCCAGTAGGTCTGCCTATGGCCGCGCGCCTGGTAGTCCCGCGCCAGGGTTTCGGCCTCGGCGCGGGTCAGCTGGCGGCGCATGACGAAGCGGTTGCCGTTGTCGTCCAGGCGCAGCAGGCACCAGTCCCGCTCATCAGGCATCGAAAGTCGAGGTCTTGCGCAGGCGCAGTGCGAGCAGGATCAGCAGGACACCGAAGAACACCGAGTAAGCGCCGATCACCCAGGCCACAGCGATCGCCCCGGCACCTGGATTGCCGATCATCAGCACACCAAACAGCACCGACACCACGCCGGAAAGCCCCAGCCACCATTCGTTCTGCAGCGCCTTGCGCAGGCGGATCGCCGCGATGATCTGCAGCACCCCCATCACCAGCGCCCAGCCGGCGATCAGCATCAGCAGGCCGAGCGCAGTCAGCTGTGGCCAGAAGAAGGCGACCAGCCCGGCAGCAATCCCCAGCACTCCCACCAGCACCAGCGGCCACAAGGGCCGGCCGGATTCGCGCATCTGCGCGGCGGCGATCAGGGTGAAGAGTCCGTCGACGAAGGCGTAGGCGCCGAAGAACAGCACCATCACCGTCAGCACGATACCTGGCCAGACCATGGCGAGGATGCCGAACAGCAGGGCGGCGACGCCGCGCAGGGCGATCCATTTCCAGTGGCGGCCCAGGGCTTGCCAGAGTGGGTGTTGCGGCATGGCGGCGTTCCTCGCGAGGGGTATGACTGAAACCATAGTCGTTGGCGCGCGGCGCAGGTCCTGACGTAGGGCAAAAGAAAGCCCGGCAGGGGCCGGGCTGTGAAGGGCCCGTCGCAACGGGCAGGTGCCGTCAGGCGACGTCACCGGGGAGAGCGGCTACGACACATCCGGTGCGGATTCTGCGATCCTTGCGGGTTGGAGTGTGGCGTAGCGATGAACGGTACGGGCCCCGCCATGCGGGCGCCTGGGGGTGTTGATGCAACGCAGCATATTCTTAGTTGATTGAGCGTTCAATAAAAAACGAATAGACTGGCCCACAGTATCGCCGGACGGCACAGGTACGCCCGGCGAAGAGGAGATTGAAAAATGCCCAAGGTCGGTATGCAGCCGATTCGCCGCTCCCAGCTGATCCACGCGACCCTCGAGGCGGTGGACCAGGTGGGCATGAGCGACGCCAGCATCGCCCTGATCGCCCGCCTGGCGGGGGTTTCCAACGGCATCATCAGCCACTACTTCCAGGACAAGAACGGGCTGCTGGAAGCGACGATGCGACATTTGATGTCGGCATTGAGCAAGGCCGTCGCCGAGCGCCGCGCTACCTTGCGCAACGACGAACCGCGTTCGCATCTGCGCGCCATCATCGCGGGCAACTTCGACAGCTCCCAGGTCAACGGCCCGGCCATGAAGACCTGGTTGGCGTTCTGGGCCAGCAGCATGCATCAGCCGCAGCTGCGTCGCCTGCAACGGATCAATGACCACCGGCTGTATTCGAACCTGTGCAGCCAGTTCCGCCGCGAATTGCCGCTGGCCCAGGCCCGCAGCGCCGCTCGCGGGCTGGCCGCGCTGATCGACGGCCTCTGGCTGCGGGGCGCGCTTTCGGGCGACGCCTTCGACACCGAGCAGGCGTTGGCAATTGCCAACGACTACCTCGACCAACAACTGGCCAAGCGCCCCGGGTAGCGGGCGCAGCCTTGCGCTGACACCGACAAGAGAGGACCACCGCACCATGGCTCGATTCGAAGTACAGAAGCTCTACATTGGCGGTCGCTACGTGGAAGCCACCAGCGGCGCCACCTTCGAAACCATCAATCCGGCCAACGGTGAAGTCCTCGCCCAGGTACAACGCGCCTCGAAGGAAGACGTCGAGCGCGCCGTGCAGAGCGCGGTGGAAGGGCAGAAAGTCTGGGCGGCGATGACTGCCATGCAGCGCTCGCGCATCCTGCGCCGCGCCGTGGACATCCTTCGCGAGCGCAACGACGAACTCGCCGAACTGGAAACCCTCGACACCGGCAAGCCACTGGCCGAGACCCGCTTCGTCGATATCGTCACCGGCGCCGACGTGCTGGAGTACTACGCCGGCCTGGTGCCCGCCATCGAAGGCGAGCAGATCCCTCTGCGCGAGACCAGCTTCGTCTACACCCGCCGCGAGCCATTGGGCGTGGTCGCCGGTATCGGCGCCTGGAACTACCCGATCCAGATCGCCCTGTGGAAATCCGCGCCGGCCCTGGCCGCCGGTAACGCGATGATCTTCAAGCCCAGCGAAGTCACCCCGCTTTCGGTGCTCAAGCTCGCCGAGATCTACACCGAGGCCGGCCTGCCCGATGGCGTGTTCAACGTGCTCACCGGCAGCGGCCGCGAAGTCGGCCAGTGGCTGACCGAGCATCCTGCCATCGAGAAGATTTCCTTCACCGGCGGCACCTCCACCGGCAAGAAGGTCATGGCCAGCGCTTCCAGCTCCTCGCTCAAGGAAGTCACCATGGAGCTGGGCGGCAAGTCGCCGCTGATCATCTTCGAGGACGCGAACCTCGACCGCGCCGCCGACATTGCCGTCATGGCCAACTTCTTCAGCTCCGGCCAGGTGTGCACCAACGGTACCCGGGTGTTCATCCCGCGCAACCTGCAGGCGCGCTTCGAGGCGAAGGTGCTGGAACGCGTGAAGCGCATTCGCCTGGGCAACCCGCAGGACGAAAACACCAACTTCGGCCCGTTGGTGAGCTTTCCACACATGGAGAGCGTGCTCTCCTATATAGAGTCCGGCAAAGAACAGAAGGCCCGCCTGCTGTGCGGTGGCGAGCGCGTCACCCAGGGCGAGTTCGGCAAGGGCGCGTATGTCGCCCCGACCGTGTTCACCGACTGCCGTGACGACATGACCATCGTCCGCGAGGAAATCTTCGGGCCGGTCATGAGCATCCTCGTCTACGACAGCGAAGACGAGGCCATCCGCCGCGCCAACGACACCGAGTACGGCCTCGCCGCTGGCGTCGTCACCCAGGACCTGGCCCGCGCGCACCGGGCGATTCACCGCCTGGAAGCAGGCATCTGCTGGATCAACACCTGGGGCGAGTCGCCGGCCGAGATGCCGGTTGGCGGATACAAGCAATCGGGGGTCGGTCGTGAGAACGGCCTGACCACCCTGGCTCACTACACTCGCATCAAATCCGTACAGGTAGAGCTGGGCGACTACACCTCGGTGTTCTGATCGCCGCGATCGAGCCATGAAAGGCCGGTCGCAGGCATGACTCCCTGACCACCGGCCATTCCCCACACGCAGACACCGGCGCGCACGCGTCGCGGGCGGTGTCATGCCTGAAAAAGAGGAAGGCCTGCATGTCCCAGGAATACGACTACATCATCATCGGCGCCGGTTCTGCCGGTAACGTACTGGCCACCCGCCTGACCGAAGACGCCGACGTCAGCGTCCTGCTGCTCGAAGCCGGCGGCCCGGACTACCGCGCCGACTTCCGCACGCAGATGCCCGCCGCGCTGGCCTACCCGCTGCAGGGCCGCCGCTACAACTGGGCGTACCTGACCGATCCGGAACCGTACATGAACAACCGCCGCATGGAATGCGGGCGCGGCAAGGGCCTGGGCGGCTCCTCGCTGATCAACGGCATGTGCTACATCCGCGGCAATGCCATGGATTTCGACGGCTGGGCACAGGAGAAGGGCCTGGAAGACTGGACTTACCTCGACTGCCTTCCGTATTTCCGCAAGGCCGAGACGCGCGACATCGGCCCCAACGACTACCACGGCGGCAACGGCCCGGTGAGCGTCACCACGCCCAAGGCTGGCAACAATCCGCTGTTCCACGCCATGGTCGAGGCCGGCGTGCAGGCCGGTTACCCGCGTACCGAGGATCTCAACGGTTATCAGCAGGAAGGCTTCGGTCCCATGGACCGTACCGTTACCCCGCAGGGCCGGCGCGCCAGCACCGCCCGTGGTTACCTGGACCAGGCTCGCGAGCGCCCCAACCTGACCATCGTCACCCATGCACTGACGGACCGCATCCTGTTCAGCGGCAAGCGCGCCATTGGCGCGACCTATCTGCATGGCGATGACAACGCGCTGAAGGAAGTCCGAGCACGCCGCGAAGTGCTGGTCTGCTCTGGCGCCATCGCTTCCCCACAACTGCTGCAGCGCTCCGGCGTCGGCCCGTCCGCCTTGCTGCGCGACCTGGGCATCGAGGTCGTGCACGACCTGCCCGGCGTCGGCCAGAACCTCCAGGACCATCTGGAGATGTACCTGCAGTACGCCTGCAAGCAGCCGGTGTCGCTGTACCCGGCGCTGCAATGGTGGAACCAGCCGCAGATCGGCGCGCAGTGGATGTTCCTCGGTACGGGGCTGGGCGCGAGCAACCAGTTCGAGGCCGGCGGTTTCATCCGCAGCCGTCCGGAATTCGAGTGGCCGAACATCCAGTACCACTTCCTGCCGGTGGCGATTAACTACAACGGCAGCAACGCGGTGAGCGAGCATGGCTTCCAGGCCCATGTCGGTTCCATGCGCTCGCCCAGTCGCGGGCGAATCAACCTGACCTCGCGCGACCCGCGCAAGCACCCGAGCATCCTGTTCAACTACATGTCCTGCGAACAGGATTGGCAGGAGTTCCGCGACGGTATCCGTCTCACTCGCGAGATCATGAACCAGCCGGCGCTCGACCCTTATCGCGGTCGCGAAATCAGCCCGGGCCTGGACAAGCAGAGCGACGCCGACCTGGATGCCTTCATTCGCGAGCATGCGGAAACCGCGTTCCACCCGTCCTGTTCCTGCAAGATGGGCGAGGACGACATGGCGGTGGTCGATGGGGAAGGCCGCGTGCACGGCATGGAGGGGTTGCGGGTGATCGATGCGTCGATCATGCCGCTGATCATCACCGGCAACCTCAACGCCACCACCATCATGATGGCCGAGAAGCTCGCCGATAAGGTGCGCGGCCGTCCGGCACTGCCCCGCAGTACCGCCGACTACTACAAGGCCAACGGTGCTCCGGTGCGCGGCAAACCGCTACGCTGATTCCGTAAAGCGGAGACGAAAACGCCGGCGAGAGAGCCGGCGTTTTCAGTTTTCAGCCACGACGCGGAGGAACCGGACGGGTACGGCCGCTGCCGTCGATGGCGACGAAGACGAACACCGCCTCGGTGACCTTGCGCCACTCGCTGGACAGCGGGTCGTCGCTCCAAACCTCGACCAGCATGCGGATCGAGCTGCGGCCCACTTCCAGGGTCTGTGTATAGAAGGAGAGCTGCGCGCCGACAGCGACCGGGACCAGGAACGCCATACGGTCGATGGCTACCGTGGCTACGCGGCCACCGGCAATGCGGCTGGACATGGCGGTACCGGCGAGATCCATCTGCGCCACCAGCCAGCCCCCGAAGATGTCGCCGAAGCCGTTGGTTTCGCGTGGCAGGGCGGTGATCTGCAAGGCCAGGTCGCCCTGCGGGATGGGGTCTTCTTGTTCAAGCTCGATCATAGGTAAGGGCCTCGTGCCCCCGGCGTACTCATGGTGAGGTTGTGGAAAAACTCTCCCAAGACACCTGCCGGTGCAAGGCCTTGGGGCAGCTTTTGATCGGCCCGGCTGCATTATATAGAAGCAGGGCCCTGTGCGACGACCGCAGGACTTCGAGATTTTCCCGTGGGCGCGGCCGCTGTGTCGTCTTCGTGCAATTTGCTATGGTGCGGCACCTGCGGCTGCCGGCCGCAGCCACCTTGCCTGCAGAGATAAAAAGCACCATGCCTTCTGTGAACGCTCCTGCCGCGCCCGCGTCACGTCCGTTGACCCGCAGCGACTACAAGACTCTCTCCTTGTCCGCCCTGGGCGGCGCCCTGGAGTTCTACGACTTCATCATCTTCGTCTTCTTCGCCACCGTGGTCGGCAAACTGTTCTTCCCCGCCGACATGCCCGAGTGGCTACGCCAGTTGCAGACTTTCGGCCTGTTCGCCGCCGGCTACCTGGCCCGCCCGCTGGGCGGCGTGGTCATGGCGCACTTCGGCGACCTGCTGGGCCGCAAGAAGATGTTCACCCTCAGCATCTTCCTCATGGCCGTGCCCACACTGATCATGGGCCTGCTGCCGACCTACGAGCAGATCGGCATCTGGGCGCCACTGGCGCTTCTGCTGCTGCGCGTCATCCAGGGCGCTGCCATTGGTGGTGAAGTGCCGGGGGCCTGGGTATTTGTCGCCGAGCACGTACCGCATCGCCATGTCGGCTATGCCTGCGGCACGCTCACGTCGGGTCTGACTGCGGGCATCCTTATCGGTTCGCTGGTTGCGACCCTGATCAACAGTGTCTTCAGCGCGGAAGAAGTCCATGGCTACGCTTGGCGGATTCCATTCCTGCTGGGCGGCATCTTCGGTCTCTTTTCCGTCTACCTGCGCCGCTGGCTGCACGAGACGCCGGTGTTCGCCGAACTGCAACTGCGCAAGCAACTGGCCGAGGAAGTGCCGCTGGGTGTGGTCGTGCGTGAACATCGCCCGGCGGTGGTGCTGTCCATGCTGCTGACCTGGGTGCTGTCTGCCGGCATCGTGGTGGTGATCCTGATGACCCCGTCGGTACTGCAGACCATTTACGGCTTCGATGCGGCGACCGCGCTGAAGGCCAACAGCGTGGCCATCGTCTGCCTGAGCGTCGGTTGCATCCTGGCCGGTCGCCTTGCCGACCGTTTCGGCGCGGGGCGCACCTTTATAGTTGGAAGCATCCTGCTGGGCGTAGTGTCCTGGGCCTTCTATACCAGCTTGAAGGCGCATCCGGACTGGTTGTTCCCGCTGTATGCGATTACCGGTCTGTGCGTCGGCGTCATTGGCGCAGTGCCTTATGTGATGGTCAACGCCTTCCCGCCGGTGGTCCGCTTCACCGGTCTGTCCTTCTCGTACAACCTGGCGTACGCCATCTTCGGTGGCCTAACCCCGATGGTCGTCGCGCTACTAATGAAGGAGGATCCGCTGGGCCCGGCTTATTATGTGGTGGCGCTGTGCTTGGTCGGCCTGTTGGTAGGTGTCTACCTGCTGCGCCAAGAGCGCCGTCTGCCAGGGCAGGCGATGGCGATAAACTGATCGATCGGACAGTTTTTTGCAGAAAGTTTAAATTAGTCGTTGACGGCCAATTTAAACTCCCTATAATGCGCACCACTCCCAGCGGCGAAGCGCTGAAAGAACTTGAAAATCAAGTACT
>NZ_MACM02000124.1:0-2348 GCF_001675465.2 Pseudomonas sp. AU12215 | reverse complement strand
CTTGAACTCGGGGCTGTATCTCTTGCGCTTGGACATGAACACTCCTTCAGCTCAGCGTGAGCTTACTCGAAAGTGTCCGTGCTAACGGGGTAGAACCCTGCTGAGCCAGCCAACGACTCAGCGATACGTCCAAAACCGGGTTGATCACCTCATCGTCGATGAAGCCCAGGACATGAACGGCATCCAGATCGCTTTGCTGAAAATCCTCGCCGGCGACAGGGCCAAGGTTATGCTCGTCGGGGACGAAGACCAGGCCATTTATGATTGGCGCGGTGCGGAGCCCGACTACCTCATCCGCGGCTTTGAGCAAGACTTCCCGGATGCCACCCGTTACACCCTGCCGCACACGTTCCGCTTTGGCCATATGCTTTCGATCGCTGCCAGCCAGGTGATCACACGCAATACCAATCGCAACCCAAAGATCAGCATCTCAGCCGAGGGTACTCCACGCACACGTATCCATTGCCTGCCACTGGCACTCGGGCTGACGGACCTCGGAGAGCACGTAGCGGAGCTGCTCACCACTGGGGTGAAGCTCCAGGACATTGCCGTGCTGGTCAGGACCTACGATCTGAGCGTCACCTTGGAGTTGGATCTGCACCAACGAGGCATCCCTTATCACGTCTATGGCCGACCACCGCTGATGCGCATTCCGGAGATCAGCGCACTGCTCGGTGTTCTCCAACTGGCTAGCGGCCGGTGGAAAAGCATGGAAGCCGACCAGCTCCGATACGTCATCAAGAGCTTGCTGCACCGCCCTACCCTCTATCTGGACAAAGCTGCAGTAAACCGTGTTGTAGAGTTCGTCGTGCGCCAGCCAGAACGCCTTGTTGAGGCCATCCGCTCGACTATCACTCTGCAAACCAAAGACTTTCAAGCCAACCAGGTCCGTGACCGAGCGGACTTACTCGAGATCCTGGCGACCGCCACCGATCCCCAGGAGAAGGTGCTTACCGTCCTGGACCGGTATCTGCTGGCAACGGAATTCGAACGAAATATCGAAAAGCAGTCTCCCACTGCAGATCAAGCTGCGGCGGTCATGGCCAACATCCAGGCATTCCGGCTTATCGCCAGCCGACATGAAGGTAGCATCGATGCGTTTCTGGATAGCCTCGACCCGCTTATCGACTCATCGACGATAGAGCCTCCCACAACACCTCACGTGTGGATCAGTTCTATTCACCGAGCAAAAGGGGCGCAATGGTCGAGGGTATTCGTACCCGGTGTCGTGAGAGGTGTCATCCCCAGAGACAACCTAAGCGCCGACGAAATCGAGGCAGAGCGCCGGCTGTTCTACGTAGCCATCACCCGCGCCGTCGATGAGGTTTTCATTGCTCACCCCAACGACCTGGAGTTTCAGCGCAGCCTGGAGCGCCCGGATATCACTGAAACACATCCGGAGGCGAGCTCCGTGTCTCGCTTTCTCTGGGAAATGGATATTGCCTTGGCTCGGCATGCAGGAGCCGCTGTCGAAGAAGAACGCTTCGCGGCCCTTGGAGAGGTGGCGCGCCCCGAGATCGCCAATACTTATTTCGCGACCTTTCTCTTCTCGAAAGACTGGCGCTATGCAAAGCGCCCCCAACCCTCTTCCCCCACGTCCAAGGGAACAAGCCAAGACATCTTCGGCGCGGCAAAAGGAACGCGGGTTGTTCACGCCATCTTCGGGAGGGGAACCATCGACAAATGGATCGACGATCGCGTACTACGAGTCGTTTTTGACGATGGGGATACTCGTCTGCTGGTGGCCAGCATGGCGCCGCTGGAGATAGCGCCGGCATAAAGTCGGCACTCTAGATCAGTAAGGGCTTCACTCTGCCCTATCCCAGGTTTCGTAGACACGCAATGACCGCACAGGCCGGATTAGGCCATCCTCACACGACTGCAATGGGTCGGTAGCCGCCTCTCACCTGGGGCAGCAATCGGCCCGAAGCAGACCTTGTATACAGCGCAGACACGTGCTCTGTGTGTAGGTGTCTGTGTCATGGAGCACCAGAGTACCCGGCCCGGTCTAGTCGATTCGTTGCACAGACGCCCCCGCCGGCGTAAGGAGGCCGGGGTTACTCCTGGTCTGTGCACTTGGAACTTGTGTTTGTCGAGCCAGCAAACGATTAACCATCTAGAGGAAGGCCCCGACCTTATTGCCCCACTCAAAGCACAATGATCCATATCAACAAATCGGCAATTAATTACTACAACAGTCTGTTGCAGACATCGCAATAAAAATGCCTTGTCGTTTCCAAGAATCACTTCTAGTTGGGCGGTTGCAGAAGCTGAGTGCAACACGGTTACTGGATTGAAGCAGGTGCATCATGCTGCAACGCCACTACCTCTGTCATGACCTCAATCGG
>NZ_MACM02000123.1:0-276 GCF_001675465.2 Pseudomonas sp. AU12215 | reverse complement strand
TCGCTTTTCAGCTCCAGCGTGGCAACAGGAATGCCGTTGACGAACAGCACCAGATCCAGACGGGGGTTGTATTCCCCCTCGCGGAAGTGAGGGGAATAAGACACCTCCGGCACCACGCGCAGGCGGTTGCACTGGTAGCGCTTGAGGGTGTCCGGGTTCATGCCGTGGTCGGGTTTGAAGCTGCACGCCTCGACCTTCACTCCCGGCAGTTTGAAGCCGTGGCGCAGCACATCGAGGGTGCCGTCCTGCTCCAGCTCGCGCACCAGTTTCTGCACC
>NZ_MACM02000122.1:0-83315 GCF_001675465.2 Pseudomonas sp. AU12215 | reverse complement strand
TCGTCKGYGCGAGCCGGCCGACCTGATCTTCCTCGATCTCTATACCGATACCGGACCTGCGCCGGCGCACATCGGCTGGGACTTTCTCGGCGCCTGTCGCGAACGCCTGCGGCCGGGGGGCTGGCTGGTGATCAACCAGTGGAGCACCGACGACGGCCGACCCCTGGGTGCCGCGCTGCTACGCGGTCGCTTCAATCGGCATTACTGGGAATGCCCGGTGCCCGAAGGCAACGTGATCGTCTTCGTCCCCGCCGAACTGGATCAGGAGCTGAACCTGCGCGGCCTGAAGAAGCGTGTCGGCCAGCTTGAACCGAAGCTGGGCTATTCGCTGCGCCCCTACATCGAGTCACTGCGCCCGGCGCAGTGACTCTCTGCATGGATAGCCATCAGGGAATCTGATAGCTGAAGGCGAAGTTCAGCCGCGGGCTGCGCTCGTTGTTGTCCAGGGCCCGATCGCCGAAGGGCTTGGCCACTTCCATCGACACCAGGTAGTGCTTGCGGTCGGAGAAGCGCACGCCCAGCGCCGCGGAGCCGAGCTTGCCTTCGTTCAGACCGTCCTGGTTATAGCGGGTGCGCGCAGTGTCGACGACGAAGTAGGGCTGGATCTGGTTGAGCACCACACTCTGCCGCAGGAAGGAATAGTTCACCTCATAGGCGGCGCCCCAGCCCTTGTCGCCGGTGGCCTGATCGTCGGGGTAGCCGCGGCCGAAGTTTCCGCCGCCGTAGGTGACCTGCTCGGAATCCGGCAGCACGTCGTCGCTCCATTGGAAGGCGGCGGTCACCACGCCCTGCCAGTTGGAGCCGAACTGGTCCTGCTGGGCGCCGTAGCCGAGCAGGCGGGTGAAATTCTTCTTGATCGGATCCGGCGTCTCCGCGCCCATGCCGTTGAGGCCCTGGTAAACCGCCACGCTGCCGGCCCGCACGCGCTTCTCGGCGAATTGCTGGACCACGGTTTCGATCCCCACCACGCGAAGCTTGCTCTTCTGCTCGATACGGAAGGGGATGGCCGGGTAGACCAGGTCGTAACGGCTGGTGTCGTTCACCGTATAGCCGCGCAGGTTGAGGTCCCAGGTCAGGTCGCGGCGCAGCACCAGCGGAATCCCCAGTCCGGCGCTGACCCGCTCGTTCTGCCGCTTGCGCTCGAACTCCAGGCCGCTGGCCAGGCGCAGGTTCTCGCCGGGGCGCGAGTTGTACTTGCTGTAGCCGGCGAGCAGTTGCAGGCCGTTGTCACCCAGGAGCTGGCTGTAGTTCCAGGCGCGGTAGTACTCGTGGTCGTCTCCCGGCGGGTAGAGGTAGCTGAACTGCAGTTGCTCGCCCCAGCCGAGCATCGACATCACCTCGGCGTTGAACAGCCCGCGCTGCTCGCCACGGCGCGAGTCTAGGTTCATGCCGGTGTCGAAGCGCTTCAGCTTGCCCGCCAGCTCCAACACGGCGCCACCGTCGCTGGTGGTGGGCGGGTTGAGCGCCATGGCCATCTGCATGCCGGGCACCCGGCTCATCAGCACGCTGAAGCGTTCGAAGCTTTCGCGGGTCAGGGGTTTTTCCGCTTTCAGCTTCTCGATCCAGCGGTCCACGCGCATCTGGTGCACGCCCAGGTCGCCCGCAGCGCGAACCTGGCTGATGTGGCCCTCGACCAGTACGATCCGCGCGACGCCGCTGGCAAAGTCCTGGTTGGGCACGTAGGCGAACGAGATGAAGTAGCCGTCATCCTGGTAGCGCTGGGTGATGGCCTTGGCCGCCGCCACCAGCTCGCTGACCTGGATGGTGCGCTTGGTCAGTGGTTCCAGCAGCGGCTTCCAGGTCTCGACGGGGTAGTGCTTGCCGCCGGCCAGTTCGATGCGCTTGATGCGGATGCGCTGCTGGAGCACCTGTCCGGGCTGGGTTGCCGACGGTTCCGGAGCTGTGACCTTGGGGGCCTTGGGGCGAATATCGCCGCCAGGGAGGTTGGGGCGGGGAAGGGTCTGTTCGATATCGGAGCCGGGAAGCTGTATCGGGCGCTCGGCCCAGGCGAAGGGTGCAGCCAACAACAGGGGAAGGACAGCGAGTCTGCGCATCTGGCTCCTCCATGAGACCGATCTTCTTATTAAAAGACCAGGAGCCGTGGGCGGCTCCTGGTTACTACAGTATGGGCGTAAATCGGATTATTGCTTGGGCGTACCGATCGCCAATCCACCGCCCAGTCCGCCGGTCACACCACCCAGCGCGCCACCCACGGCGCCCAGCGTATTGCCCAGCAGGCCTCCCTGGCCGCTGGTGCCGCCAGTCGTACCGGCGCCAGCGCCGACTGTCACGCCTGAACCCTGGGCATTGCTGCCGATGCCCACGCCAGCGCCGGCGACCAGGCCGCCACCACCGGTGAGGCCGCTGGTCAGGCCACCGACGGTTCCGGCCACGCCGTTGACCAGGCCCCCGACCGGATTGCTGCCGCCAGAGGCGCCACCGAGGGAGCCGGTGATGCCGCCGACCGCGCCAGTCACACCGCCGACCAGGCCACCCACCGGATTACTGCCACCGGTAGCGCCGCCGAGGGAGCCGGTGATGCCGCCGACTGCACCGGTCACGCCGCTGACCAGGCCGCCCACCGGATTGCTGCCACCGGTAGCTCCACCCAGGGAGCCGGTGACACCCCCGAGCAGACCACCGCCCGGGTTGCTACCGTTGACCAGGCCGCCGGCGGCACTGACTGCCTGACCCGCATTGCTGACGATTCCGCCGACCGGTGCCAGCGCCGGATTCTGGCTGGCGACCTGGTTGCCTGTCTGGGTCACAACACCGCCGACGGTGGTCAACAGGTTGTTCACCGGCGTTCCCAGTCCGGTGGCGGCGCCGACGCCGCGGGTAGTTCCTTCGACTTTGCCGACCAGGCCGGCGGTGGTACCGCTGAGCTGGGTGGTCAACTGGCTCAGCGGGCCGGTGGTGACCGCGCCGCTGAGCGAGTCGCCGAGCATGGTGATCTTGCCGCCGACACCATCCACCAGGCTGCCCACCTGGCCGGTCAGGCCGTTGAGCGGGGTGTTTGCCAGCACCGGTGCATCACCGATGGCCGCCACGGTGTCACCCAGGCTGCTCACGGCGCCGCCGGTATGGCTCACCAGGCCGGTTACGCCAGCCACGGTAGTGCCTACTGCGTTGGGGTTGTTGCCCAATTGGCCGAGGCCGTTGGTCACGCCGGTGCCGACACTGTCCACGCCTGCGCCGACTTGCTGGACCAGGCTGCCGGCATTCTGCGTGACGCCATTGCCCAGCACCGGCAGGTCAACCGTTTTCACCACGGCGCCCACGGTGCTGACGGTGTCGCCGACATTGGAGACCGCCTGGCCAGTGTTAGTCAGGATATTGCCGGTGGTGCTGGCCGGCGGTGTGGTGGTGCCGCCGCCATCGGTCCCGCCGCCATCCGTGCCGCCACCGCCAGTTCCTCCGGTCCCACCGGTCCCACCGGTCCCACCGGTACCGCCAGTTCCTCCGGTGCCGTCGGTGCCACCAGTGCCACCAGTGCCGTCGGTACCGCCTGTGCCGCCAGAGCCACCGGAGCCATCGCCGCCGGAACCGCTGTCGGCGGGTTGTTCGGAACTGCTGCCGGAAGAGTGGTGGCTGCTGCCGCCCTTGCTGCTGCAACCTTGCAGGGAGAGGGCAACGACGAGAAGGGAAAGCGCGAAAACACGGATCGGGCCTGACATGAGAAGTTCCTCCATGAGAACGTCAGTCAGCGGGCTTCCCGGTCGGTATCCGGCGCGTCGCTGAGCTGCTCTGGAATCAGTTCTAGAGGTTTGTTTTCAGGCGCGAAATTGGAACTTGTATATAGTCGTTTTGTGAATTTTAACTATCTGATTTTAAAGTGAAAACTAAAGGATTATGACCGCCCGTCAGGGTTTTTTAATACCTTGGATATAGCGCTTTTCGCACGATGGTTCCGTTTTGCTTTTTCCGCGAGCGTTCATTTGCCCAGAAATCGACCCTCGCGGCGCTCCAGCATGGCATTCAAACCCTCTTTCGCGTCCTCGGTGGAGAGCAGTTCGCTGGCCATGGCCGGCAGCAGTCTTGCAGCTGCCTCCTCGCCCTCGTCGAGGCTTCTCCGAGCCGAGGCCAGGGTTGCGCGGATGCCCAGCGGTGCCTGGGCGGCAACGCGCTGGGCCAGCCAGAGGGCGCGGGGCAGCAGCTCTTCCGGCGCGGTGACCTCCTGCACGAGGCCTATGCGATAGGCCTCGTGCGCATCGAAGGGGTCGCCGGTCAGCAGCCAGCGCATCGCATTGCCCCAGCCGGCCACCTGGTGCATGCGCAAAGTGGCCCCGCCGAAGGGAAAAATGCCGCGCTGTACTTCGAGTTGGGCGAAGCGCGCGTTGCTGGCGCAGAGATTGATGTCGGCGGCGAGCATCAATTCGATGCCCAGGGTGAAGCAATAGCCCTGCGCCGCGACCAGCAAAGGCTTGGTCAGGCGCCGCCCACCGAAGGTGCCCCAGGGGTCGGCGGAGCCTTCGGGCATGCTCCAGCCGGTGCGGAAGGTCTCGCCGATGCTGGCCAGGTCCAGACCGGCGGTGAAATGGTCGCCGTGGGCGAAAACCAGTGCGCAGCGCAGCTCGTCGTCGCGCTCGTACTCGCCAAAGGCCAGCACCAGTTGGGTGAGCATTTCCAGGTCGAAGGCGTTGCGCTTCCCGACCCGGTTCAGGCCCAGCAACAGGACGTGGTCATGGCGTTCGACAGTGATGCGCGGTTCGCTGCTGGCGGTCATGGGCGGGCTCCGGTCGGGTGGCTTGCACGGTATAGCTGGCAGGGGCGGGGTTGTCTATGGGACGACCGTTCGCCGGCCCTGTTCCGAAAAGAAACACATCGGTCAGGATTTTCCGGTATGATACGCGCCGGCCAAACGCTGGCCTCGTTTCGGATCCCGCATTTTTCCGCAGCTTTCACGCTCGGGCTGTGCGTCCGCTGTGCGGACTTCCTTGACGCATTCTTCCAATCTTCATTTCGCAAATCCCCGCTTCCAGCTGCCTGGGTGACTTCATCGTCGTACAGGGCATGCGCAGCTCGGCTATTGGGTCTTTGCGGATGTACTTAGAGGCAAAACCCATGACCCAGGAAACCGCCGGCTTCGCCGCGCTCGGTCTTCACCCCAATGTTCTCGCTGCCATTGCCGCTGTCGGTTATGAAGAACCGTCGCCGATCCAGGCCCAGTCGATCCCGGTGATCCTCGAAGGCCACGACATGATCGGCCAGGCCCAGACCGGTACCGGCAAGACTGCCGCGTTCGCGCTGCCGTTGCTTTCGCAGATCGAACCCAGCCGCCGTGTCCCGCAGGTGCTGGTGCTGGTTCCGACCCGCGAACTGGCCCTGCAGGTTGCCACCGCTTTCGAGACCTACTCCAAGCAGATGCCGGGCGTCGGCGTCATTGCCGTCTACGGTGGTGCCCCTATGGGCCCGCAGCTCAAGGCCCTGCGCCAGGGCGCCCAGGTCGTGGTCGCCACCCCGGGCCGCCTGTGCGACCACCTGCGCCGCGACGAAAATCTGCTGTCCACCGTCAAGAGCCTGGTCCTCGACGAAGCGGACGAAATGCTCAAGCTCGGCTTCATGGATGACCTCGAAGTGATCTTCGAAGCCATGCCGTCCAGCCGTCAGAGCGTGCTGTTCTCCGCGACCCTGCCGGCTTCGATCCGCAGCATCGCCGAACGCCACCTGAAAGAACCCAAGCACGTCCGCATCGCCGCCAAGACCCAGACCGTCGCCCGCATCGAGCAGGTGCACCTGATGGTCCACGCCGACCAGAAGCCGGCGTCGATCCTGCGCCTGCTGGAAGTCGAACAGTTCGACGCCCTGATCGGCTTCGTCCGCACCAAGCAGGCCACCCTGGATATCGCCGAGCTGCTCGAGCGCCAGGGCTACCGTGCCGCCGCGCTGAACGGCGATATGCCGCAGGCGCAGCGTGAGCGCGTGATCGAGTCCCTCAAGGATGGCTCGCTGGACATCGTCATCGCCACCGACGTTGCTGCTCGCGGCCTGGACGTGGCACGCATCACCCACGTACTCAACGTGGACATGCCCTACGATCCGGAATCCTACGTGCACCGTATCGGCCGTACCGGCCGTGCCGGCCGCGAAGGCCGCGCCCTGCTGCTGGTGACCCCGCGCGAACGCCGCATGCTGCAGGTGATCGAGCGTGTGACCGGGCAGAAGGTCGGCGAAGTTCGCCTGCCGGACGCCGAGACCGTGCTGGAAGCCCGCCTGAATCGCCTGGCCACCGGCCTGCAACCGCTGCTGGCCAACGCTGTGGCCAACCGTGGCGCCGTGCGCGACGAGCTGTGCCGTCGCCTGGGTACCGACATGGACACCCTGGCCGCCGTGCTGCTGGCCAAGCTCACCGAAGGCAAGGCGTTGGACCTGGAAGCGGTCCGCCGCGAACAGCCGCTGACCCCGGCCGCTCCGCGCGAGCGCAGCGGTGACCGTTACGAGCGCAGCGAACGTGGCGATCGCCCCGAGCGCGGCGACCGTCCGGAGCGCAGTGGCGAGCGTCGCACCATGGCTCCGCCGTCGGAAGGCAAGGCCCGCTGCCGTACTGCCCTGGGCGCCCGTGATGGCGTGCAGGCGAAGAACCTGCTGGGCGCCATCCTCAACGAGGGTGGCCTGTCCCGCGAGGCCATCGGCCGCATCCAGATCCGCGAGACCTTCAGCCTGATCGAGCTGCCGGAAGAGAACCTCGAGCGTCTGCTGACCAAGCTCAAGGACACCCGCGTCGCCGGCAAGGCCCTGCGCCTGCGTCGTTATCGCGAAGACTGATTCGTCAGTCTCCCGCGTATGAAAAAGCCCCGCCTTGGCGGGGCTTTTTCGTTTCCGGCATCGGCCGGTGCATGCCCTTTAGGAGCGAGCTTGCTCGCGAACCGCCCAACTCCGACGCTGTAGCGAGAAGTTCACGAGCGAGCTCGCTCCTGCAAAAGAGCAGTCAGTCGAAGCGGTAGATATCCATCCCCAGCGCGCCAAGCGTGAAGCCGGCGTGCTCCACCGTCATCGCCGAACCGCCGGCGCCGCGGGCGAAGTACAGCGGCAGCAGGTGCTCGTCGCGTGGGTGGTTGCGTACCGCGTAGGGAGCCTGCCGGCGATAGTCGAACAAGGCGGCTTCGTCGTCGGCTTCCAGCCGCGCCACCATCCAGTCGCGGAACGCCTTGGCCCAGGGGGTGATCACCTCGGGGCCTGCGTGCCAGTCCAGTTCGCCCAGGTTGTGGGTGATGCTGCCTGAGCCGATCAGCAGGATGCCTTCATCGCGCAGTTTGCGCAGGGCAGCGCCGACCCGGTGCTGCATGGGGGCGCCGAGGCGGCTGGGCAGGGACAACTGCACGACGGGGATATCGGCTTCCGGGTACATCAGGCTCAGCGGCACCCAGGCGCCGTGGTCCAGCGGGCGTTCGGGGTCGAGGGTGGCAGGCAGGCCGGCCTCGGCCAGCAGCTCAGCGACCCGCTGCGCCAGCTCCGGCGAGCCGGCGGCCGGGTACTGCACGGCGTAGAGCTCGGGCGGAAAGCCGTAGAAGTCGTGCCAGGTGTCCGGCATGAGTGACGCGGTGATGCGCAGGTCGGGCGTTTCCCAATGGGCGGAAACCACCAGGATGGCCTTGGGGCGCGGCAATTCGCGGGCCAGACGTTTCAGGGGGGCGTCGCTGGCGCCGGGATCCAGAGCCAGCATGGGGGAGCCGTGGGAGATGAAGAGGGCGGGGAGCATGGCGAACCTCGCTACTTGAATGCCTCTATGTTTACGTGCTAACAGATCGAAATCCAGTATAGGTTTTTGACTTTAATGATCGTAAGAATCGATGTTTGACGCGATATCTTCCGCAGCGTGCTTCGCTGCAAAAGTGCCAACTGGGTTGCAGAGTGGCGGAGCCAGCCGCCATAAGACGCTTTGAGGGGATGTCAGTCGGACTATGCGTTAGAGTTTGCGGAAATTTCCGAAACAGATGGCGAATTCAGCTATGCAGCAAGGCGAACAAGTCCTGATGCTCGAGATCGGCGACTGCCTCCGTCTGGAGGACGGCACCGAAATCTGCGTGCAGCGGGTCCGCGGTGATCAGGTGCGGCTGAAGATTCTCGAGGCCGGAGAAAGTCAGCGCGAGCGGCGCGGCGCCTGGTGGCGCTGGCTGTTGCCCCGCGCTTTGCGCAGTGTTTGAGCAGGTGATCTATGCAGCATGAGTTCTGGCAGTCGCGCTGGGCGCGCAATGAAATCGGTTTCCATCAGCAGTCGGTGAATCCCGGACTGCAGCGCAACTGGCCGGGCCTGGGGTTGCCCGAGGAGTCGCAGGTGCTGGTGCCGCTGTGCGGCAAGAGCCTGGACATGCTCTGGCTGGCCCAGTGGGGATATCACGTGCTGGGAGTCGAACTGGCCGAGCGCGCTGCCGTCGACTTCTTCACCGAGCTGGGTGTCACTCCGCAGGTCACCGAGGATGGCGCGCTGCGCCGCTACAGTTTCGAGCGCCTGGAGATTCTCCAGGGCGATTTCTTCGATGTCACCGCTGAACAGGTGGCGGGGTGCAGCGCACTGTACGACCGCGCGGCGCTGATCGCCTTGCCGCCGGACCTGCGTGCTGACTATGCGGCCCATCTGCAGCGCATCCTGCCGTCTCGCTCACGCGGGCTGCTGGTGACCCTGGAATACCCTCAGGCCGAGATGGATGGCCCGCCGTTCGCCGTGCTGGCGCCGGAAGTGCACGAGCTCTTCGCCGAGGACTGGGAGGTGACGGAGGTGGAGCGCCTCGATGTGCTGGCGGAGAACCCGAAGTTTCTCAAGCGTGGCGTCGGTCATCTGGACGAAGTGGTGTTCACGCTCCGCCGGGGCTGAATCGCAGGTATGAAAAAGGGCGACCCGAGGGTCGCCCTTTTTTGTCGGGTCGAAGCTTAGCGGCCGGCGGCGCGCAGGGCTTCGATACGGTCTTCCAGCGGCGGGTGGCTCATGAACAGGCCGGCGAGGCCATGCTTGAGGTTGCCGTTGATACCGAAGGCCTGCAGCGAGTCGGGCATCTGCACCGGCACACCCTGTTCGGCGCGCAGACGTTGCAGGGCGGCGATCATCGCGCCGGTACTGGCCAGGCGGGCGCCGGCTTCGTCGGCGCGGTATTCGCGTTTGCGCGAGAACCACATGACGATGATGCTGGCGAGGATACCCAGGACCAGTTCGGCGAAGATGGTCGCGACGAAGTAGCCGATGCCCGGGCCGTCTTCGTTCTTCAGGATCACCTTGTCGACGAAGTTGCCGAAGATGCGCGCGAAGAACATCACGAAGGTGTTCACCACGCCCTGGATCAGCGCCAGGGTGACCATGTCGCCGTTGGCCACGTGGCCGATCTCGTGGGCGAGTACGGCTTTCACTTCCTCAGGCGAGAAGCGCTCCAGCAGGCCCTGGCTGACCGCGACCAGCGCGTCGTTGCGGTTCCAGCCGGTGGCGAAGGCGTTGGCCTCGTAGGCGGGGAAGATACCCACTTCCGGCATCTTGATGCCGGCTTCGCGGGACAGCTCTTCCACGGTCTGCAGCAGCCACTGTTCATGACGGGTGCGCGGCTGGCTGATGATCTCGGTGCCGGTGCTCATCTTCGCCATCCACTTGGAGATGAACAGCGAAACCAGGGAGCCGGCGAAGCCGAAGACGGCACAGAAAATCAGAAGGCTACCGTAATTCTGGCCGGTGAATCGGTCCACGCCGAGCAATTTCAGGGTGATGCTGGCGATCACCAGAACTGCCAGGTTGGTGGCCAGGAACAACAGGATGCGCATCATGGCGTAAAGCTTCTCCTCACGGTGACGGGGCGAAAGCCGCCTTGGAATGCGGCTTTCCGGATCGCCGGGCGCAACGCGCTCGGGATCGCTGAATAGTATGCGGGGTATATACGGATGGCCCCCAGGTGATTCAACTCGGGGACTATTTCAACTTGTGTCGTCTGCCTGTACTACGAGCGCCCCAGGTCGCTCTCGAAGAGTAGACGGGTCAGCCGGGCGATGCGTTCCCCGTGCCGGCTGGCCAGTGCATCGCGCAGCTGGTTGGCCAGCGTGGCCTGGTCGCGGCGCACGCTGGGCGGCAGTTCCTGGTCGTCGCGCACGGCATGGGGGACGAGGCGGGTCAGGCGCAGGAAGGCTTTTTCGCTGAGCACCGCCTGGTCCAATGCTTCGTAACGAATGGTTGCCTCGAAGCGCAGGTAGCCTTCTTCGGCCAACCACAGCAGCGCGCCCAGACAGCTCTGGTGGCGGGTGCTGGGCAGGCCGAATTCGTCGGGCTCTTCCCGGCCGATCAGGTCCTCGACGTAGAGGGCGATCTTGCGCGGGAAGGCCTGGTAGAGCGTCAGCAGGCCGCCGGCTGCGTCCTTGTAGAAGTCGTCGATCTGCAGATCCATCAGTTCACTGGCGATGATTTATTGGCGATAGCTTTTCAGGAAGTTGCCGATGCGTCCGATGGCCTGTTCCAGGTCATCGAGTCGAGGCAGGGTAACGACCCTGAAGTGATCCGGCCAGGGCCAGTTGAAGGCGGTGCCCTGAACGATGAGCAACTTCTCGGAAAGCAGCAGGTCGAGGACGAACTTCTCGTCGTTGTGGATCGGGCAGACCTTCGGGTCGATGCGCGGGAAGGCGTAGAGCGCGCCCATGGGTTTCACGCAACTGACGCCGGGAATGTCGTTGAGCAGCTCCCACGCGCGGTTGCGCTGCTCCAGCAGTCGGCCGCCCGGCAGCACCAGGTCATTGATGCTCTGGTAGCCGCCCAGCGCTGTCTGGATGGCGTGCTGGCTCGGCACGTTGGCGCACAGGCGCATGTTGGCGAGGATATCCAGGCCCTCGATATAGCTTTGTGCCTTGTGCTTGGGGCCTGAAATGGCGATCCAGCCGGAGCGGAAGCCCGCCACGCGGTAGGACTTGGACAGGCCGTTGAAGGTCAGGCAGAGGACGTCCGGCGCCAGCGACGCGGTGGAGATGTGCTGGGCCTCGTCGTAGAGGATCTTGTCGTAGATCTCGTCGGAGAAGATCACCAGGTTGTGCTGGCGCGCCAGCTCGACGATGTCCAGCAGCACTTCCTTCGAGTAGACCGCGCCGGTGGGGTTGTTCGGGTTGATCAGCACCAGCGCCTTGGTATTGCTGGTGATCTTCGCCTTCATGTCGGCGACGTCGGGGAACCAGCCGGCCTGCTCGTCGCACAGGTAATGCACCGGCTTGCCGCCGGAGAGGGCGACCGAGGCGGTCCACAGCGGATAGTCGGGCGCCGGAATCAGCACCTCGTCACCGTTGTTGAGCAGCGC
The DNA here is from genome assembly GCF_001675465.2 of Pseudomonas sp. AU12215. Lineage (NCBI taxonomy): Bacteria > Pseudomonadati > Pseudomonadota > Gammaproteobacteria > Pseudomonadales > Pseudomonadaceae > Pseudomonas > Pseudomonas sp. AU12215. The sequence goes on along the minus strand of NZ_MACM02000122.1, from coordinate 72,066 downwards.
CTGCAGGGCCATGACGATCAGCTCGGATACGCCGTTGCCCAGGTAGATGTCCTCGATGCCGACGCCTTCCACCTGCTTCTGCTGGTAGTACTGCATTACTGCCTTGCGCGCGCTGAACAGGCCCTTGGAGTCGCTGTAGCCCTGGGCGGTGGGCAGGTTGCGGATGACGTCCTGGAGGATTTCGTCCGGCGCCTCGAAACCGAACGGCGCCGGGTTGCCGATGTTCAGCTTGAGGATGCGATGGCCTTCCTCTTCCAGGCGTTTGGCGTGCTTGAGCACGGGCCCGCGAATGTCGTAGCAGACGTTGGCGAGCTTGTTCGATTTGGTGACCTGCATGATCTGGGATTCCGAAATAGTCCGCGGCCGGCGACTTGGCAGGCTGTAACGCGGGTGACAGACTGGCGTCAAATGATGGGTTCGGAAGTGCTTTTCCCTGGTATCGACCCTGAAAATCGACAGGAAAACAGTGGATTTCTCGAAAAAGTAGAGTTTTTAAGGCTTTTCTATCGCGAGAATGTCTCTGTGCGGCAGATTCTGAACATGACGTTAACCACGCGCATCATACGTGCGGCCCGATTCCCGGAAAAGGAGGCATCGGGCATTTTTTCCATTAATGGAGGCAGATCGATGGAAAAGCTGGAAAAGCCCCTGGATTCCTGGCGTGACGAACTCACCGACGAGCAGTTCCATGTCTGCCGTCTGGGCGGCACCGAGCGCGCCTTCACCGGCGAATACCACGACACCAAGACACCCGGCATCTACCACTGCGTATGCTGCGGTACCGCGCTGTTCGATTCCGACGCCAAGTACGACTCCGGCAGCGGCTGGCCGAGCTATTTCCAGCCGGTCAATGGCGAGGTGGTCAAGGAGTTGGAAGACTTCAGCCATGGCATGCACCGCATCGAAGTACGCTGCGGCAAGTGCGATTCGCACCTGGGCCACGTTTTCCCCGACGGCCCGCGGCCGACCGGGCTGCGCTACTGCATCAATTCGGCGTCGTTGAAGTTGGTGCCTAAAGAGTGACCTCAAGGCCCGCCACCGAGCGGGCCTTTTGGCTTTTTGTAGGAGCGAGCTTGCTCGCGAACCCGTCCAGTTCGGTTGCCGCCGGAAAGTTCGTTCGCGAGCAAGCTCGCTCCTGCAGGGTGATGAAGGGGCATTCAGTGGGTGATTCGCGATCAATTGAATTGCGCACAATTTAATTGATCACTATTCTTCAATCTCCCACTTTTCCGGAGCCATGTCCGATGAGCGATGCACTGCTGAACATTCCCGTGACCACCATCAAGGGCGAACAGAAGACCCTCGCCGATTTCGGCGGCAAGGCGTTGCTGGTGGTGAATACCGCCAGCCAGTGCGGCTTCACTCCGCAGTACAAGGGGCTGGAGAAGCTCTGGCGGCAGTACAAGGACAGGGGCCTGGTGGTGCTCGGCTTCCCCTGCAACCAGTTCGGCAAGCAGGAGCCCGGTAACGAAGGGGAAATCACCCAGTTCTGCGAGTTGAATTTCGGCGTGAGCTTCCCGCTGTTCAAGAAGATCGACGTCAACGGCGCCGAGGCCCACCCGCTTTATGTGCAACTGAAGAAGCGCGCGCCGGGCCTGCTGGGCAGCCAGGGCATCAAGTGGAACTTCACCAAGTTCCTCATCGGCCAGGACGGTCAGTTGGTCAAGCGCTTTGCCCCGACCACCAAGCCCGAGCAACTGTCCGCCGAGATCGAAGCGCTGCTGTGATGAAAGACGCCGTATCCCTGCCGGCCGAACTGCAGCTGGACAACCAGCTGTGCTTCCGCCTGTACGCCGTGTCCCGCGCGGTGATCCGTGGCTACCGGCCGATGCTCGAAGCGCTCGGCCTGACCTACCCGCAGTACCTGGCCATGCTGGTGCTCTGGGAGTGGCAGGCCGAGCCGCCGGAGCAGCCTTCGGTGAAGGCCCTGGGCGAACGGTTGATGCTTGACTCCGGCACCCTCACGCCGCTGCTCAAGCGCCTGGAGCAACTGGGCCTGGTGCAGCGCCGTCGCGCGCAGCATGACGAGCGTGAGGTGCACCTGGGTCTGACGTCGGAGGGGGCGGCATTGCGCGAGAAGGTGCTGCCGCTGCGGGAGGAACTGCTGTGTCGCAGTGGTATCGACCTGAGCGTCACCGATGGCCTGCGCGAGCAGTTGGACGGCCTGCTGCGGCAATTGACCCAGCTGGACGCCTGAGTCAGCCGCGCGACCGGGGACCGGCCCAGCGTTCGAGGATGGCGGCCAGCTCGTCGCGGTGGAAAGGCTTGGCGAGGTAATCGTCCATGCCGGCGGCGCGACAGCGTTCGCGCTCGTCCGGCAGGGCATTGGCGGTCAGGGCGATCACCGGCAGGCTCGGCCAGCGGCCGCTCTCGCGGATCTCGCGGGTGGCTTGGTAGCCGTCCATCACCGGCATGTTGCAGTCCATCAGCACCAGGTCGAATTCGGCGCTGGCGAGCTGCTGCAACGCCTCCTCGCCATTGTTGGCGATGCCCACCTGGCACCCCAGTTTCTGCAACAGCCCGCGCGCGACCAGTTGGTTGACCGGGTTGTCCTCCACCAGCAGTACGCGGGCGGAGAATTGCTCCAGTGCCGCAGTGCCCGGCGCTTTTGCCGTGGGTAGAGGCTGGTGCTCGAACGCCTGTTTCAGTGCCTGGTAGAGTACGGCGCGCGACAGCGGGCGCGCCAGCTGCCGCAAGGGCGCCAGGCGCTGGGCCATCTCGGGCTCGAGGAAGTTGCCATAGGCCGTCACCAGCAACACCGGCTTGGTGACGTTCTGGCGCAGGCCGATCAGGCAGTCCGGGCAATCCGAGAGCAGCGCGTCCAGCTCCACTCCGGCCAGGCTGGCGTCGATGTCCAGGCGCTGGTAGTCCACGCCCCATGCCGGCAGCCAGCTCTGCAGCAGTGCGGCCAGCCCGCTGCTGGCGGCGCACTGCACGATCAGCTTGCCGTTCAGTCGCGCCAGCGGTTGTGCGGGTTCCAGTGTCGTCAGGGGCAGGGTGACGGCGAACTCGCTGCCCAGGCCCGGTTCGGAGGTGACGCTCAGCTCGCCTTGCATGGCCTCACAGAGCTTGCGTGTCAGCGCCAGGCCCAGCCCGGTGCCGCCATACTGGCGGGCGATGCCGGCGTCGGCCTGGGTGAAGGGCTGGAAGATCTTCTGCAGGGCCTCGGGCGCCACGCCGATGCCGGTGTCGCGGACGCTGATGCGCACGCCATGGTCCAGAGGATCGACGCGGACATCCACACGGCCGAAGCGGGTGAACTTGAGGGCATTGGACAGCAGGTTGCTGATCACCTGGCGCACCCGGGTCGGGTCGCCGGAAAGCTGGGCCGGCAGCTGCGGGCTGATCAGGCAGGTGAGTTCCACGGCGGGACCGGCGTTCTGCGACAGCAGGCTGGCGGTGTCTTCCACGAGGGTGCCGAGGTCGAAGGGGATCTGCTCCAGCTCCAGTTGGCCGGCCTCGAACTTGGAGAGGTCGAGTACGTCGTTGAGCAGGTCCACCAGCACCTTGCCCGAATCATGGGCGATGGACAGCTGCTGGCGCTGCTCGGCGGTGAGCGGGCCGTCCAGCGCCAGACCGAGCATGCCCAGCAGGCCGTTGAGCGGCGTGCGGATCTCGTGGCTCATGTTGGCCAGGAAGCTGCCACGTGCCTGGGCCATGGCCAGGGCGTTCTGCCGGGCCTGCTCCAGTTCCTGGTTGGACAGGGTCAGGCGCGCGTTGGCTGCCTTCAATTCGGCGGTGCGGGCGGCGACGATGCTTTCCAGTTCTTCCAGGTACTGGGTCAGGCGGTCCTCCGCCTCGCGGCGCTGTTCCATCTCCACCGAGATGCGGTTGAGCTGGCGATTGGTGACTTCCACCAGCACACCGATCTCGTCGCGCTCATGGCCACGCGGGCAGGGCAGTCGCAGGCGGGAGGGCGAGCGCGGGTCGTGGCGGGACAGGGCTTCGATCAGGCTCACCAGGGGCTTGGTCAGCAGCGCGTAGAAGAGCACCAGCAGGATCAGTGAGAGCATCAGGCTGCGGATGAAGCCGGAAATGAAGGTCATCCCGGCGCGGCGCAGGAAATCGTTGCCGAAGACGAAGGTGTCGATCTCCAGGCGCAGCACGCCGAGCGATTCTGCTGGGGCATGCTCGACGAACAGCGGTTCTTCGTAGGTGCGCTGCTGGCCGAAGAGGAAATCGCTCAGGCCTCGCAGGTGGCTTTCCGCCGGTGGTCGGTCGGCGCTGGCCAGGGGCACGCCGGCGTTATCGATGATCTCGGCGCGGATCACCGCAGGCGAGCGCAGCAGGCCCACGACCAGTTCCTGGGCCAGTTCGGCGTCGATGTTGTAGGCGATGCGGGCGGCGGGGTTGTGGCTGACGTCCAGCAGGGCGCGCACTTCGCGGTTGATGGAGGCGTCCTGGCTGGCATAATCGACGCCTACCTGGATGAGGCTCAGCAAGGTGCCCAGGATGAACGCCACCAGCACCGTCAGGCTGGCCTGCTTGAACGAGAGGCGATGAGTGAGCGCAATATCCATGGTTGCGGAGCGTCGCCTCGCAGAAGCTTTCCTGCGGCGTAGCATAGCCCATCGGAACCGTCTGTCGGGATAGCCCGAAGGCGAAGAAATTCCCGGTTCTCAACCCGTAGAGCCGCGTCGAAGAATATGGAGACCCGCGTGGATTCTCGTCTGAACGATTTTCTCGCCCGCGCCGAAGCGCTGATGGTGCGCCTGGAGCCTTTGCTGCCCGCCGTCCGCGAAACGCTGGACTGGCAGCACAGCCTGGCGGCGCGCTGGCATCGCGACGGCCGCAGCGGTTACCTGCAACCGCTCAAGGTCAGCCTCGACCTGCGCCTGGACGACCTGCTGGGCGTCGACCGGCAGCGCGAGCAACTGGCGCGCAACACCCGGCAGTTCGTTGCGGGCCAACCGGCCAACCATGCGTTGCTGTGGGGCGCCCGCGGCACCGGCAAGTCCTCGCTGGTCCGCGCGCTGCTGGCGGAGCTGGCCGGAGAAGGACTGCGCCTGATCGAGATCGAGCGCGACCACCTCGCCGACCTGCCGCGCGTGGTCGAGCAGATCCAGGGGCTGCCGCAGCGCTTCGTGCTGTTCTGCGACGACCTCTCGTTCGACGCCGGCGAAGGCGATTTCCGCGTCCTCAAGAGCGTGCTCGACGGCTCGCTGGAGCAGGCGCCGGACAACGTGCTGCTCTACGCCACGTCCAACCGTCGCCATCTGGTCTCGGAGAAGCAGAGCGACAACGAGAACTGGAAGATGGTCGATGGCGAGTTGCACCCCAACGAAGCCGTCGAAGACAAGATCGCCCTGTCCGACCGTTTCGGCCTGTGGCTGTCCTTCTATCCCTTCACCCAGGAGCACTTCCTCAGCGTGGTGCGTCACTGGGTCGAGGTGCTCGCGCAGAAGTCCGGGCTCGCTGCCTGGACCTGGGACGAGGCGCTGGAGAAGGAAGCCATCCGCTGGGCGCTCGGGCGCGGCAACCGTAATGGCCGCTGTGCCTATCAATTCGCCCGCTACTGGGTGGGCAGACAATTGCTGGAAGGAGAGACCCCATGATCGGTCTGCAACAGGCCGGTGCCGGCCTTGGCGGCTACGCGCTGCTGGCCGCCCAGGCGGAGTCGCTGTTTGCCGACGAGCGCGATTTCATCGCCAACGCCTCGCAGTTTTCCGCGTTCCTGTTCAACGAGTTGGCGGACCTGAACTGGGCCGGCTTCTACCTGAACCGCAATGAAGAGCTGGTGCTCGGCCCGTTCCAGGGCAAGGTCGCCTGCGTTCGCATTCCCTTCAGCAAGGGCGTGTGTGGCGCCGCGGCGCGCACCCGGGAAACCCAGCGTGTCGAAGATGTGCACGCATTCCCCGGCCACATCGCCTGTGACAGCGCCTCCAACAGCGAGTTGGTGGTGCCGCTGGTGAAGGACGGCCGCCTGATCGGCGTGCTGGATCTGGACAGCCCGAAGGTTGGCCGATTCAGTGAGGAGGACCAGGCAGGTATCGAACGCCTGGTGGAGATTTTCCTGCGCCTCTCCGACTGCTGATCCGCGCCCATGAAAAAGCCCCGCCTAGGCGGGGCTTTTTCGTTCATGCAGGAAGATCAGCGCTTGGCCATGATCTTGGCGATGATCTGCAGCTCACCCTGGACGATTTCGGCGAGGGCAGGGCGGGCCAGGGTGCGCTCGAAATGCGCTGCCAGCTTCGGCCAGCGTTGGGCGTCCAGTTCTTCCTCGCCGTGGCGCAGGTTTACCAGCTGGCAGGCGATGGCGATGTCGGCGAGGCTGAAACGGTCGTCGACGAACCATTGCTGCTGGCCCAGGCACTTCTCCAGGTAGTCGAAGTGTTCGGGGAGCTTCTCCTGCATGGCGCCTTTGACCGCCACTTCATCGCAGACCTTGCCCATCAGCGGCTTGAGCAGGCGGTTGCGGAACACGGTGAAGGTGGTCAGCGGCGCCAGCTCGTAGTCGGCGTACTTCTCCAGCCAGTTGATCCGTGCGCGGGACTCGGCGCCTGCGCCGCACAGCGGGTCGCGCTGCGGGTCACGGTCTTCCAGGTAATGGCAGATGACGCTGGAGTCGGCGAGGGTGAAGTCACCATCGCGGATCGCCGGTACGCGACGCAGCGGGTTGAGTTCGCGGTACCAGTCCGGCTGGTTGAACGGGTTGATGTTCTCCAGTTGGTAATCGAAGCCTTTCTCGGCCGCGAACAGGCGGACTTTGCGAACGAAGGGGGACAGTGGGGCGCCGAAGACGACGAGGCTCATGCAAGGCTCCTGGGGCGAAGGTGGCCGGGTTGGTGATTCGACGACGGATCAGTCGTAAAGGTTCTTCTTCTTCCAGATATCGTCTTCGTCCAGCGCCTTGAGGCCGTCGCCCAGTTCGCTCTGTTCATCCACGGCGGGCTGGGAGGTTTCCAGTACCAGAGCGTTGGCGTGGGCCAGCTGGGCTTCCATCTGCTTGAGCTGCGCCTGGTAGCGGCCGATCTCCGGTTGCTTCTGCAGGTACTGTGCGCCGCGCTCGAAGGCCAGGCGTGCCTGCCGCGGTTGGCCCTGCTGGAGCGCCTGCTGGCCGAGGTTGCCGAAGAACTCTATATGGAGGAGGGTGAGCAGGTGGCGGATTTCCTTCACCCATTTCTGCGCTTCCACCCGAGGCAGCATGTTGTCCTGGGCGCAGCGGGTAAGCTGGGCATGCAGCGCTTCGAAGAGGAAGCGCACGTCCTTGGCCTTGGCCTCGGTGAGGATCGGTTGTGGCGCATTCTTGACCGGAATGGACTCGCCCTTGGCCACCAGGCCGCGCAGCTCTTCAATTCGCTGCCTGAGCGCAGCGTTCTGCTTGTCGACGGCCAGCAGGCGTTCGCTGAGGCTCAGTTCGAAGCCGCTGAGCAGCAGCTTCAGTGCCGGCGACATGAATTGGCCGGGCAGGGATTCGGAAACATCGGCGCAGCGCCGGCAGCGGTCGGCCAGATCGGCCTTCAGGCGCGCCTGCTCCAGCTTGCGGTTTTCCACCAGATGGTTGATGTAGCCGATAGCGACCAGCAGGGCGATACCGACGAGAACCAGGACCGTAATGACGATTGGCGACACCGTGGAGTGCTCCGGATGTTTTCCGCGAGTGTAATGTCTTAGTGATACTGCTGATAGCGGCAGCTCGGTTTTTACCCAGAAGTCTTTGATTTAAAAATAATTTCTCTGAAGGGTTGACGACCCTTCAAAGCCTCCCTAGAATGCGCGCCACTTCGACGCGAAACGCAGAATTTGCCGCAGCGACGAAGTCGGAAAGATGTTAAGTTCCGGGCCGCGTCCCCTTCGTCTAGTGGCCTAGGACACCGCCCTTTCACGGCGGTAACAGGGGTTCGAGTCCCCTAGGGGACGCCATTGCGGGAATAGCTCAGTTGGTAGAGCACGACCTTGCCAAGGTCGGGGTCGCGAGTTCGAGTCTCGTTTCCCGCTCCAGATTCTCGATCATTGCCTCTGGCAGTGACCGAAAGATGAAATGGCGTTACCCTTCGGCGAAAGCTGAAGGTTGCAACAAGTTGATGCGGGAATAGCTCAGTTGGTAGAGCACGACCTTGCCAAGGTCGGGGTCGCGAGTTCGAGTCTCGTTTCCCGCTCCAGAATCGAAACGCCGCCCTTCGGGGCGGCGTTTTCGTTTGTGCGATGAAAATCTTACCGCCGCCGCGCACCATCCTCTACGGGCCGAATTCCGGCTGCCATCCTTGGCCTCTCTTCTGCATTGATTGCTCCGCCGTGGGCTTGGGGCTTCCCCGCTATCTACCGGCAAATCCGCTCTGGCGCCTGTATTGAGGAAAATTCCGACGCAGCCCTGAGGGGATTCTCGTTTGTCGCCTCAGACAGGTACCCGAGAATGCCAGCGCTCGATCGTTGTGCGATGGAGCGGGGCTCGTTCGTGCCGCCTGTCGGCGGCGGGGATGGAGATTGTGGGGCGCTCAGGTGAGGTGGTCATGCGGATGTGGGAGTCAATGGATCGCCCCGAGTCTGGCCGCCATGGGCGTCAATCGAGCGCGGGCGGAGGCGGTGTCCTGTCGGTATTCGATTTCGACGGCACCTTGACCCGCCATGACAGCTTCCTGCCGTTCCTCTGGTTCGCCTTCGGTACGCTCGGATTCGTCCGACGCCTGCCCGCCATGCTGCTGCCGAGCCTGGCTTTCCTCTTGCGCCGGATCAGCCGCGATGAGCTAAAGGCGCGCCTCCTCGCGGTTTTTCTCGGAGGTATCGACGCGCAATGGCTTGCCGTCCGTGCGCAAGCCTACTGCCGGTTCGTCTGGGGCTACCTGCTGCGGCCGGAAGGGTTGCGCGGCGTGGCCGCAGAACTGGCGTCCGGGGCCGAAGTGACGCTTTGCTCGGCGTCCCCTGCGCTGGTGCTGCGACCTTTCGCCGAGCGCCTGGGCGTGGGGCTGATCGGCACCGAACTGGAGGTGATCGATGGCCGTATCACCGGCCGCATCGCCGGCGGCAATTGCCGCGCCGAGAACAAGGTGCTGCGCCTGCAGGCCAAGTACGGCCCCCTGACGGCTTACCGGCTGCGCGCCTGGGGCGACACCCTGGGCGACCATGCGCTGTTGCGCGCCGCACAGGACCCGCATTGGCGGGCCTTCCATCCGCGCTGGCGGCGAAAGATCGGCGCAGACCGGCCCGCCACCTGATCCGAAGGGTGGCCGGATCGATCCGGCCGACATTTCATTATCGAGAGTCGCAATCGTGGAACAGACACATATTGGTTTCCCCCCGTTGACCGTCGCGGTCTTTGTCGGGCTTGCCCTGGCGGCCCTTCTGCTGGACATGGTGAGCCACCGCGACAACAAGCCCATCTCCCTGGCGGGGGCGGCGGGCTGGTCAATCTTCTGGGTCGCCATTTCCCTGAGCTTCGCCGGGTTCCTTTACGTCCAGCATGGTTCCCAGGTGGCCAGTCTGTTCCTTACCGGCTATGCGCTGGAAAAGGTGCTGAGCGTCGACAATCTGTTCGTCTTCATCGCCATCTTCGCCTGGTTCAAGGTGCCGGATGGCCTGCGCCACCGCGTTCTGTACTGGGGAATCATCGGCGCCATCGTGTTCCGCGCCATCTTCGTGGCCATCGGTACGGGGCTGTTGGCGTTCGGGCCGTGGGTGGAGATCGTCTTTGCCGCGATCGTCGCCTGGACCGGCGTGATGATGCTCAGGGGTGGCGGCGACGATGACGGCGAGGAGGACTATTCCCGGCACCTGGCCTATCGCTTCGCCAGCAAGCTGTTCCCGGTCTGGCCGAAGCTGCTGGGCGGGCGTTTCTTCGTGGCGCGCAAGCAGCTCGAGGTGGAAGTGTGCAAGGCGGAGCACAAGGGCCTCAGCCTGGCCGCCAAGGGTGCGCTGTTTGCCACGCCACTGTTCCTCTGCCTGTTGGTGGTCGAGGTGTCGGACGTGCTGTTCGCCTTCGACTCGGTTCCGGCAGTGATCGCAGTGAGCCGCGAGCCGCTGATCGTCTACTCGGCCATGCTGTTCGCCATCCTCGGGCTGCGCACGCTGTATTTCGTGCTTGAAGCGCTCAAGCGCTACCTCGTGCACCTGGAGAAGTCGGTGGTGGTGCTGCTGTTCTTCATTGCCGCCAAACTGGGGCTGAATGCCACGGATTCCCTGTTCCATCACGGCTACAGCATCGATGCCAACACCAGTCTGGTGGTCGTGCTGGCGGTTCTGGCGGTGGGGATTGTGGCGAGCCTGCTGTTCCCGCAGAAGGAGGTCGAGGGGGAAGCTTCCGAACGCTGATCCTGCCCGGCATGAAAAAAAGCCCGCGAATGCGGGCTTTTCTCGTTGTGCCGGCTCAGGCTGCTGCTGGCTCCTCGCGGGGGACGAACAGGCGGCGGGTGGCCAGCAGGTGGATGATGAAGCCGATCAGCGCGGCCCCCAGCAGGCCCACGCCCAGGCGGGTGAACATGCCGCCGGTGTCGGAGAGGTCCTGGAGGCGGTCCAGGCGGTCGAAGTGCGCCGGGTCGGCGTTGGCGTAGGCGATCTGCAGCACGGTACCTTCGGGGTACTTGTCGGCGTTGCTACCGGCCACGTCGAAGCGGCCGATGTAGGGCTGGCCCTTCACTTCGAACTGGTAGGTGAAGTGGTACATCTCCTTGGTGCGCCCGCGACGGCCGCGCTCCTCGGTGACTTCGTCCAGCACCAGCGGCGCGCTGACCACCGAATGGTCGGCGAGGATGCGTTTTGCGCGCAGGTGGTCGCCGATGGCGGTAAGGCACATCACCACGACGAAGCCGATGGAGAAAAGGGTGCAGATGATGCTGGAGACGCGGCGGACCTTGTCGTGGGCCCCTTGCGAGATCTTGAAGCTGAGCATGACGTTCCCTGCCTTTGTTTGAATAAGTAACAAAAGGCTACGGGCGGGGCGCCCCGGGTGTCCTTGTCAGTTTGTCAACCGCGCGCGGCGGGCGCTGGACAGAATGTCCGTGGCGCGGCGGCAGTCGCCGCGCCAGGCGGGGATCAGTGCTTGGGCGAGTCGTCCGGCAGGGCCAGTACCTGCTTCTCGCGGTTCCAGTCGAAGGGTTCGCCGTTTTCTTCTGCTTCGAAGCGGCGCTCGTCGAGCTGCTGGTACATCTGCAGTTCTTCGTCGGGCATGAAATGCAGGCAGTCGCCGCCGAAGAACCACAGCAGGTCGCGCGGCACCAGGTGGGCGATCTGCGGGTAACGGTGGAAGACCTGGCTGATCAGGTCCTGGCCCAGGTATTGGGCGCCTTCGGGGTCGCGCGGCAATTCCAGCATCAGTTCGTCGAACCGTTCCAGGAACAGGCCGTGGTTGTCCTCGGGAACCTGCTCGGCTTCGCCCAGCGCGCCGAGGATCATGCGCAGGTGGTTGAGCAGGGCAATGTGGTGGTCGAGATAGGCGCTGGCCATGGGAGTCCTCTGGAGCTGTATTCAAACGGCTGCGGAGTATATCGGGTTTCGCCCGTGCTGCCGCCGGGGATGATCAGCGGATCGGGCGCATCTGGATCTGCCGGCGCTGGTTGTCGATCTGCTGGCGCTGCTGGTCGAGGATGCGTTGCTGCTGTTGCAGTTGGTCCTGCTGCAGCTCGCTCTTCTGCCGCTGGATCATCTGGTCGCTCTGCCGGCGCTGTTCGTCCCAGCGGCGTTGGCTGTCCTGCTGGCGCTTGAGGTTGTCCTGCTGTATCTGCAGGCGCTGGTCCTCGTAGTTCAGGCGCTGGCGGTCCAGTTCGTTCTGCCGTAGCTCGGACTGGCGGCGCAGGCTGTCCTGCTGTTGCTGGATGGGGTCGATGACCGGACTGGGCGTGGGGGCCGGGCGCGGGCGGCTGGGATAGAGCCAGGGATCGGCCTGGGCGGCGCCGACGAGGAAGATCGCCAGCAGCGGAAGGAGGAATCGGCGCATGGGCGGTATCTCCATGACAGGGTTGCCCCCAGTGTGCACCTGATCATTGCGCTCGGCATTGCTTTGCGTCGGACAAGAAAAAGGGCGCCCGAAGGCGCCCTATGCGTGAAGCCTGTAGATCAGTCTGTGGTGGTGGTCGGTTTGCTCGCCGGCTTCTCCTTGTTCGATTTCTCGCTGGCGGATGTCTTTCCGGCCAGTTCTTCCTTGGAGAAATCGTCCACATCGATCACCGCCCGGCGGGCGCGCTCGGCGGCATGCAGGGTTTCAGCCTCGGTCGCCTCCAGCACGCCGGCCTCGCGGGCGGCGTCGATGGGCGATTGGCCTGGCTTGGGATCAACGCCGTGTTCCTTGAGGGCCTTGTGCAGTTTCTTCTGCAGCGGTGCGGCGGCGGCAAGTTGGTCGTAGGCGATGGTGAGCTTGGCGACCGGATCGTCCTCTCCGCTGGGCAGGTAGGCGCCGGCAAGGATCGCCTGCAGCGCCGGGTCGCTCAGCGGGCGGCCGAGGATATCGGCGATCTCGGCATCCAGCGCATCGCCAGGGCCACGGTGGCGGCGGCCCAGCGGCAGCACGAGCACGCGCAGCAGGCAGGCGAAGGCACGGTTGGGGAAGTTGTCGATCAGATCGGCCAACGCCGCTTCGGCCTTCTCCAGGTTTTCCTCCATGGCCCAGCGCAGCAGCGGGTGGAGGTAATCCGGGTTATCCAGGTCGTGGTAGCGCTTGAGCGCGGCGGAGCCCAGGTACAGGTGGCTCAGCGCATCGCCCAGGCGCGCCGACAGGCGCTCGCGGCGCTTCAGTTCGCCGCCGAGCATCATCATGCTGAAGTCGGCGAGCAGGGCAAAGGAGGCGGCGAGACGGTTCAGCGCGCGGTAGTACGGGCGGCTGACGCGGTCGCCCGGCACCTGGTCGAAGCTGCCGAAGCCCAGGCCCAGCAGCAGGCTGCTGGCGGCGTTGCCGACGGCGAAGCCGATGTGGTCGAGCAGCAGTTCGTCGAACTCGCGCTCAGCCTGGTCCTGGTCTTCGCGGCGGGCCAGTTCCATTTCCTTCAGGACGTATGGATGGCAGCGGATGGCGCCCTGGCCGAAGATCATCAGGTTGCGCGAGAGGATGTTGGCGCCCTCGACGGTGATGAAGATCGGCGCGGCCTGCCAGGAGCGGCCCAGGTAGTTGTTCGGGCCGAGGATGATGCCCTTGCCGCCGTGGATATCCATGGCGTGGGCGATGCACTCGCGGCCGCGTTCGGTCAGGTGGTATTTGAGGATGGCCGAGAGCACCGAGGGCTTCTCGCCCAGGTCGACCGCGTTGGCGGTGAGGATGCGCGCGCTGTCCATCAGCCAGGCGTTGCCGCCGATGCGGGCGAGCGCTTCCTGGATGCCCTCGAAGGCCGACAGCGGCACGTTGAACTGCTCGCGTACCTGCGCGTAGCGACCGCTGACGTAGCTGCCGGCCTTGGCGGCGCTGGTGCCCACCGCCGGCAGGGAGATCGAGCGCCCCACGGACAGGCAGTTCATCAGCATCATCCAGCCTTTGCCGATCATTTCCTGGCCGCCGATGATGTAGTCCAGCGGCACGAACACGTCCTTGCCGGAGTTGGGGCCGTTCATGAAGGCGGCGCCCAGCGGCACATGGCGGCGGCCGATCTGCACGCCGTCGGTGTCGGTGGGGATCAGCGCCAGGGTGATGCCGAGGTCTTCTTCCTCGCCCAGCAGGTGGTCCGGGTCATGGCACTTGAACGCCAGGCCGAGGAGGGTGGCGACGGGGCCGAGGGTGATGTAGCGCTTTTCCCAGGTCAGGCGCAGGCCGAGGACTTCCTGGCCTTCCCACTGGCCCTTGCAGACCACGCCGACGTCGGTCATGCCGCCGGCATCGGAACCGGCCTGCGGGCTGGTCAGGGCGAAGCAGGGGATTTCTGCGCCGGTGGCCAGGCGCGGCAGGTAGCGCTGGCGCTGGGCGTCGGTGCCGTAGTGCAGCAGCAGTTCGGCCGGGCCGAGGGAGTTGGGCACCATCACGGTGGAGGCGAGGTCGCCGCTGCGGGTGGCGAGTTTCATTACCACCTGGGAGTGGGCGAAGGCGGAGAAGCCCTTGCCGCCGTATTCCTTGGGAATGATCAGGCCGAAGAAGCCCTGGTCCTTGATGAAGGCCCAGGCCTCGGGCGGCAGGTCCATGTCCTTGCCGACCTGGTAGTCGTTGATCATCGCGCAGAGCTGTTCGGTGGGGCCGTCGACGAACGCCTGCTCCTCCTCGGTCAACTGCGCGCGGGGATAGGCGAGCAGGGTATGCCAGTCCGGGCGGCCGCTGAACAGTTGGCCGTCCCACCAGACCGTGCCGGCCTCGATGGCCTCGCGCTCAGTCTCGGACATCGGCGGCAGGGTCTTCTTGAACCAGGCGAACAGCCGCGAGGTGAACAGGCTGCGGCGCAGGTCGGTGGCGAGAATCGTCACCGCGACCACGGCCCAGATCAGCCAGAACAGCACCATCCAGACGTGGGCGTGGCTGAACAGGCTCATCAGCACGAGGTACACGGCGACGATGCCGAGGGCCTTGAGCGGCGAGGCGCGGCGGTGCGCGAGCCAGGCAACGCCGAGGATCAGGACGAGTAACCAGACGAGCAGCATGCGGATTCCTCCATGACAGCCCGCCCCGGCGGCAGCGCGCCGTGGTGGGCTTGGTGACGAACAATGCGCGCGCAAAGCGACGGGCGTGAACACCCATTCACAATGCACCGGAAGCTTAGCTGGCCGAGCGGGACCGATGGCCGCATGGCCGGACAGCTTGGCCGGATCGCCTTGTCGGGGAGCCGATCCGGCTGGTTAGACTGGTGGCGCCATCAAGGACGACCAGCCCGGAGACAGAGCCATGCAGCAGTACCTCAAGCCCAGCCGCTTCGTTGATAGTGACCACCCCGGGGTAATCGAGTTCGCTCTAAATCATCGGGGCGACGGCGGTACGCCGCTGGAGCAGGCGGTGGCGCTCTATTACGCGGTGCGCGACGGGATTCGCTACAACCCCTACGTGTTCAGCCGCGACCCGCAGACCCTCAAGGGCAGTCACGCCCTGGAAAGCGGGCAGTCCTACTGCGTGCCCAAGGCCACGTTGCTGGCCGCTTGCGCCCGGCACTGCGGGATTCCCGCGCGCATTGGCCTGGCCGATGTGAAGAACCACCTGGCCACGCCGCGCCTGCTGGAGTTGCTGCGCAGCGAGGTATTCGCCATGCACGGCTACACCGAGCTGTTCCTCGAAGGCCGCTGGGTAAAGGCCACGCCGGCCTTCGATATCGGCCTGTGCGAGGCCTTCGGCGTGCTGCCGCTGGAGTTCGACGGGCGCAACGACAGCGTCTTCCACCCGTTCAATCGCGACGGCGAGCGGCATATGGAATACCTGCGCGACCACGGGCAGTTCCCCGACGTGCCCGAGGCGTTTTTCTTCGGTTACCTCCGGCAGTGTTACCCGCATCTGTTCACCGGTGAAGACGCACCGCTGCAGGGCGACATGCGCAGTGAAGCAGCCAAAGCATGAACGCAATCGATAGTGACCATCAGTAGCTGTGTCTTTTTTCCTCGCGCCGTTGCCGGTAGTGTGCCGTCATCCGAAATCGCGTCCGTTGGGCGCGTGACCATCGAATGACGACCACAAGAGGGGCGCAGTATGCTGAAGATCTGGGGCCGGAAGAATTCCTCCAACGTGCGCAAGGTGCTCTGGTGCGCGGAGGAGGCGGGTCTGGCCTATGAGCGGATCGACGCCGGCGGCGCGTTCGGTGTGGTCAATGACGCGCCTTATCGTGCCCTGAACCCCAATGGCGTGGTGCCGACCCTGGAGGATGAGGGCTTCGTCCTCTGGGAGTCCAACACCATCGTCCGCTACCTCGCCGCGCGCTACGCCCCGGACCTGTACCCGCAGGACCTGCAGCAGCGCGCCAGCGCCGAGAAGTGGATGGACTGGACCACCTCGTCCCTGGCCGCGCCGTTCCGCACCGTATTCTGGGGGACCGTGCGCACCCCGCCGGAACAGCGCGACCCGGCTGCCATCCAGGCTGCCCTCGATATCTGCGCGGGTCTGTTGGCAATTCCCGAGGCGGTGCTGGCAAAGCAGTCATACCTGTCTGGCGAACAGTTCGGTATCGGCGATATTCCTCTGGGCTGCTTCATCTATGCTTGGTTCGAAATGCCCATCGAGCGCCCGGCGCAGCCGCATCTCAAGGCCTGGTACGAGCGCCTGAAGGCACGCCCGGCCTACCGTGACGCCGTGATGACCGAACTGACCTGAGTCCCTGCGCGTGCCCCGAAGGTTGCAATCCTCGCGGCGTGCCCTTATCAAGCAGGCCTTTTTCCAGAGACGTGCGTCTTTCCACCGACTTGCAACGGGAAAACCCATGAGTTCCGCGCTGTCCATCCGTCAACTGACGAAGACCTACGGCAACGGCTTCCAGGCCCTCAAGGGCATCGATCTGGACGTCGCCGAGGGCGATTTCTTTGCCTTGCTGGGCCCCAATGGCGCCGGCAAATCCACCACCATTGGCATCCTCTCCACCCTGGTGAACAAGACCAGCGGCACGGTCAATGTGTTCGGCCATGACCTGGACAAGGATCCCTACGGCTTGAAGCGCTGCCTGGGCGTGGTGCCCCAGGAATTCAACTTCAACCAGTTCGAGAAGGTGTTCGACATCGTCGTCACCCAGGCCGGCTACTACGGCATCCCGATGAGCGTGGCCAAGGGGCGCGCCGAGAAGTACCTGACCCAGCTGGGCCTGTGGGACAAGCGCAACTCCGCCTCCCGCGAGCTCTCCGGTGGCATGAAGCGCCGCCTGATGATCGCCCGCGCGCTGGTCCACGAGCCGCGCCTGCTGATCCTCGACGAACCCACCGCCGGCGTGGACATCGAACTGCGCCGCTCGATGTGGAACTTCCTTACCGAGCTCAACGGCGAAGGCATCAGCATCATCCTCACCACGCACTACCTGGAAGAGGCCGAGCAGCTGTGCCGCAACATCGCGATCATCGACCACGGCACCATCGTGGAGAACACCAGCATGCGCAAGCTGTTGAACAAGCTGCATGTGGAGACTTTCTACCTCGACCTGCAGGGCACGCTCAGCGAGACGCCCAAGCTCGACGGCTATCCGGCGCGGCTGGTGGATGACCACACCCTGGAAGTGCAGGTGGACAAATCCCTGGGGATCAACGGTCTGTTCGTCCAGCTCAATGCCCAGGGCGTGCAGATCCTGAGCCTGCGCAACAAGAGCAACCGGCTGGAGGAGCTGTTCGTGTCGCTGGTGGAGAAGAATCTGTCGAAGGTGGCGGTATGAGTCACGAACTGCGCGCCAACTGGGTCGCCCTCAACACCATCGTCTACCGCGAAGTCCGCCGCTTCCTGCGCATCTGGCCGCAGACCCTGCTGCCGCCGGCGATCACCATGGTTCTGTACTTCGTCATCTTCGGCAACCTGATCGGCCGGCAGATCGGCGATATGGGCGGCTTTACCTACATGCAGTACATCGTGCCCGGCCTGATCATGATGTCGGTGATCACCAACTCGTACGGCAACGTGGTGTCCAGCTTCTTCGGCAGCAAGTTCCAGCGCAACATCGAGGAGTTGCTGGTGTCGCCGGTGTCGCCGCACACCATCCTCCTCGGCTTCGTCTGCGGTGGTGTTCTGCGCGGATTGGCGGTGGGCGTGATCGTCACCATTCTGTCGCTGTTCTTCACCGACCTGCAGATCCACCACCTGGGCATCACCGTTCTGGTGGTGGTGCTGACGGCGGCGATCTTCTCCATGGGTGGCTTCGTCAACGCGGTATTCGCCCGTAATTTCGACGATATCTCGATTATCCCGACCTTCGTGCTGACGCCGCTGACCTACCTGGGTGGGGTGTTCTACTCGATCACGCTGCTGCCGCCGTTCTGGCAGACCGTGTCGCTGGCGAACCCGATCCTGCACATGGTCAATGCCTTCCGCTATGGCATTCTCGGGGTGTCGGACATCCGCATCGGCACCGCGGTGATCTTCATGCTGGTGGCTACCGTGCTGCTCTACGTGTTCTGCGTGCGCCTGCTGGTGAGCGGGCGTGGGATGCGCCAGTGAGTGACGCATTGCGCTGATGCCAAAAGGCCCCGGTTGGGGCCTTTTAGTTTTTTGGGCCAGCTGGAACTTCGCTGCATTGGTTTGCCCTCACCCCAGCCCTCTCCCGGAGGGAGAGGGAGCCGCGCGTGCCGGCTGATGCCTTGGTTTCCGCCTATTCCGTACAGTCCCCTCTCCCTCTGGGAGAGGGTTAGGGTGAGGGGCTCTTAAGCGGGAAACTCGATAACGAACCGCGTCCACCCACCAGCCGACTCGCAACGAATCTCCCCGCCATGGGCGCGGATGATGGAGCGACAGATCGCCAACCCCAGTCCGGCGTGCTCGCCCTGGCCCTCGCGGCGGGCCGGGTCGGCGCGGTAGAAACGGTCGAACAGGCGCGGCAGGCGCGCGGCGGGAATCTCCCGGCCGGGGTTTTCCACGCTCAGGCGGCCCGGCTCCAGGCGTACGCGAATCTGCCCGCCGTCCGGGGTGAAGCGCAGGGCGTTGTCCAGCAGGTTGGCCAGTACTCTGCGCAGCAAGGCACGGTCGCCTTGTACCGACAGCTCGCCGTCGCGCTCCAGGCGAATGGATTTTTCCTCGGCCAGCGGTCCGTAGAACTCCAGCAGTTCGTCCACTTCGGCGGCCAGAGCCAGAACCTGGCGGTTCGGCGCGAGCAGGCCGTGGTCGGCCTTGGCCAGGAACAGCATGTCATTGACCATCGCGGTGAGCCGTTCCAGCTCCTCCAGGTTGCCGTGCAGCGCTTCGCGGTAATCCTCCAGACCGCGCGAGCGTGAGAGCACTACCTGGGTCTGGGTCAGCAGCCCGGTCAGGGGCGTGCGCAGCTCGTGGGCGATGTCGGCGGAGAAGGCCGACAGGCGCTGGAAGGCTTCTTCCAGGCGCGCCAGCATCGCGTTCAGTTCGCCGGCCAGGCCGCGCAGCTCCTGCGGCATCTGCCCGGCGTCGAGGCGGGTCGTCAGCGAGTGCGCGCTGACCTGGGCCGCCACTTCGCTCATGCGCCGCAAGGGGCGCAGGCTGGCGCGGGCCGCCCAGGCGCCAAGCAGCGCGGTGGCCAGGGCGGAGAAACCCATGGTCATCCAGATCAGGCGCTGCATGCGCTGCAGGAAGTGCTGGTGGTGGGTGATGTCGAGGATCAGGGTGAGTTGCGCACCCTGCGGATTCCCGGCATCCAGCGGCGCTTGCAGTTCGCGGTAGGCGGGGGCTTCGTCGCTGGCCATGTTCATGGCGGGCAGTTGCCAGAACCAGCGTTGGCCGTCAGGGCCCTGCAGGCGCAGGCCGAGGTCGGGATGGCGCTCCAGTTCGCGGCGCAGTTCGGCGTCGTGGGGGGCGAGTTGTTCAGCACTGCCGACACCATTCAGTACGTCGCGGAAGATCGCCAGCTTGCCGTTCAGCAACTGCTGGTCCAGTTCGATGAAGTGTGCCTCGCTGGCGCGGCTGAAAATGAGGCCGGCCAGCAACGACACGGCGGCGGTGCAGGCGGCGAACAGCAGGCTCAGGCGCAGGCCGAGGGAGAGGCGGGCACTCATGCTTCGCGCTCTTCCAGCACGTAACCCATGCCGCGCACGGTGTGGATCAGGCGCTGCGGGAAGTCGTCGTCGACCTTGGCGCGCAGGCGGCGGATGGCGACCTCGATGACGTTGGTGTCGCTGTCGAAATTCATGTCCCACACCTGGGAGGCGATCAGCGACTTGGGCAGCACCTCGCCGCTACGGCGCAGCAGCAATTCCAGCAGGGCGAACTCCTTGGCGGTCAGGTCGATGCGCTTGCCGGCGCGCTGTACGCGGCGGCGCAGCAGGTCAAGCTCCAGGTCGGCCAGTTGCAGGGTGGTTTCCTGAATCTGCTGGCCGCCGCGGCGCAGCAGGGTGCGGACGCGGGCGAGCAGTTCGACGAAGGCGAAGGGTTTCACCAGGTAATCGTCGGCACCCAGTTCCAGGCCGCGCACGCGGTCTTCCACGGCGTCGCGGGCGGTGAGGAACAGCACCGGCACCGCGCTGCCGGCCTGGCGCACCGCCTGGAGGATCTGCCAGCCGTCGCGGCCGGGCAGCATCACGTCGAGGATCAGCAGGTCGTGCTCGGCGGCCAGGGCCAGTTGCAGCCCCTCGTCGCCATCGGCGGTCAGGTCGACGGCGAAGCCGGCCTCGCTCAGGCCCTGTTGCAGGTACTGGCCGATGCGGGGTTCGTCTTCGACGATGAGGAGTTTCATCCGGGTATCCATTCAGGCGCTCGGGGCGCGGCTGTCCTCAAGGTAATGGGGCGGTCAGCGAACTGACAGTGTCGGTATCGCAGACTGGCAGCGCATTTATTTTCAAGCGTCATTGAGGAGGCTGCCATGCACCTGATCATCTCCACGCTGTTTGCCGTGCTGTTGTTCCCCGTCACGCCAGCCTGGGCTGACGGAGGAGGGGGCATCACCTTCCAGCGCATGCAGGAACAGGCCGCCAAGGCGCGCCAGGTCTGCTGATTTCGCTTCATCGTGCTGCCCCTTGCCCGCCCTTCGGCGGGCTTTTTTCGCCCTCTTTATACTCGGTATCGGGCAAGCGAGCGCCAAGCTGACAGAGTTGTAATCTTCCCGACAGGTAACCCTCAGCCGCCGACAGCGACCATGGCCACCATTCCAGAAAGGAGATTCGCCATGTCCCTGCGTCATCTGCTCCAAGCTTCCGCCCTCGGCCTCGCCGCCGCTTTCAGCCTGCCGGCCCTGGCCGATACCGGGCACACCTACGACTTCGGCAAGCCGGCCCAGGCCGCCCAGGCCACCCGCACCGTGGAGATCAAGCTGGGCGAGATGTTCTTCGAGCCGGAGAGCATCGACGTGAAGCCGGGCGAGACCGTGCGCTTCGTCATCCACAACACGGGCAGCCTGCTGCACGAATTCAACCTGGGAAGCGCCGCCATGCACGCCGGCCACCAGAAGGAAATGCAGCAGATGATGGATACCGGGATGCTCACGCCTACCGGCATGCAGCACGACATGAGCCAGATGGACCACAGCAAGATGGGCCATGGCGACATGCCGATGATGAAGCACGACGATCCCAACAGCGTGCTGGTGGAGCCGGGCAAAAGCGCCGAACTGACCTGGACCTTCAGCAAGGCCACCAGCCTGGAGTTCGCCTGCAACATTCCGGGGCATTACCAGGCTGGCATGGTCGGCAAACTGACCGTCAAGCCTTGAGCGCGCCAAGATGATTCGCGCAAGGGATTGGGCTCTGGGGGCGCTGCTGCTGGCACCGTTGGCGGTGCAGGCGGGCGTGTATGACCTGACGATTGGCGAGGGCGAGTTGAAACTGTCCGATGGCGCACGCAAGGCGCTCACGGTGAACGGCCGGACGCCCGCGCCGGAGTTGCGCTTCAAGGAGGGCGAGGACGTCGAATTGCGCGTCACCAACACCCTCGACCGCGACACCTCGCTGCACTGGCACGGGCTGATCCTGCCCTACACCCAGGATGGCGTGCCGGGCATCAGCTTTCCGGGTATCAAGCCCGGCGAGACCTTCACCTACCGCTTCACCGTGAAGCAGTCCGGCACCTACTGGTACCACGCCCACAGCGACTTCCAGGAAATCGAGGGCCTCTATGGCCCACTGGTGATCGAACCGAAGTCGCGCGAGCCCTACCGCTATGACCGCGAGTACACCTTGCTGCTCGCGGACTGGCACGACACGAAGCCGGAAACCGTGTTCGCCAACCTGAAGAAGCAGAGCGACTACTACAACCATAACCAGCGAACCCTGGGGGATTTCATCGCCGACTCCAGTGCGAATGGTTTTCTGGCGACCCTGCGCGACCGCCTGAGCTGGGGCGGCATGCGCATGACACCGACGGACATCGCCGACATCGCCGGCTTCCGCTTCCTGGTCAATGGTCAGGACAGCGAACAGAACTGGACCGGCCGGTTCAAGCCTGGCGAGCGAGTGCGCCTGCGCCTCATCAACGGCTCGGGCATGAGCTATTTCGACTTGCGCATTCCCGGCCTGAAGATGACTGTGGTGCAGGCCGACGGCAACGACGTGCAGCCGGTGACGGTGGACGAACTGCGTATCGCCGTGGCCGAAACCTATGACGTGATTGTCCAGCCGCAGGAAGACCGCGCCTACACCTTCTTCGCCGAAGCGATGGACCGCAGCGGATACGCCCGTGCCACCCTGACGCCGCGCGAGGGGCTGGTCGCCGAGGTGCCGGTTCTGCGCGAGCGGCCGTTGCTGACCATGGCCGATATGGGCATGAGCCACGGAGGCATGGATCACGGCAGCATGGCGATGGGACATCCGGAAGGTTCGGACATGGCCGGCATGGATCACTCCAAAATGGCCGGCATGGATCATTCGCAGATGGCTGGGATGGATCATTCGACCATGGGCGCCGCGGCGCCGAAGTCCGACTACGCCCCCGGCAGCGGTCTGACCCCGCAACCGGCCGAGCCGGGCAATCGCCTGCTGGTCTACGCGGACCTGAAAGCCATGCGTCCCTACGCCGACTACCGTGCGCCGGATCGCACCATCGAGTTTCGCCTGACCGGCAACATGGAGCGCTACTTCTGGTCCATCGACGGCAAGAAGTACTCCGAGGCGGAGCCGATCCGCCTGACCTACGGCGAGCGCGTGCGCATCCGCTTCGTCAACGACACCATGATGACCCACCCCATGCACCTGCACGGCATGTGGATGCAGCTGGACAAGGGCAATGGCCGCTTCAACCCGCTCAAGCATGTGGTCAGCGTGGCGCCGGGCAGCACCCTGGACGTCGACGTACCGGCCGACGCGCTGGGCGAGTGGGCCTTCCACTGCCACCTGATCTACCACATGGCCGCCGGCATGATGCGCAAGGTCATCGTCGAGCCGGCACCCGCCAGCGCCAGTCTCTGAGGACCCGCCATGAAACGCATTGCAACGGTGGCCTGCGCGGCGACCCTGGGCCTGGCCTTGCCCGCAGAAAGTGCCGAGATGGACGACATGCCGATGGGCTCGCTGCTGATCCAGCGCCTGGAAAGCCGCTTCCACGGCAACGACCAGACATTGGGCTGGGAAGCCCAGGGCTGGTACGGCACCGATTACCAGAAGCTCCGTCTGAAGCTGGAAGGCGAGCGCGATGCCGGCGGCCCGACCATCGACAATGAGGTGCAACTGCTCTACCAGCGAATGGTCGCGGATTTCTGGGACTGGCAGGTGGGTGTGCGCCATGACGACCAGCCGGGACCGTCACGTACTTACGCCGTGCTGGGTATCCAGGGCCTGGCACCGCAGTGGTTCGAGGTGGACGCCAACTTGTTTCTCAGCGAGCGCGGCGATCCATCCCTGCGCCTGGAGACCGAGTATGAGCTGCTGCTGACCCAGCGGCTGATCCTCGAGCCATCGCTGGAATACAACCTGGCGCTGGCCGATGACCGGGATATCGGCGTGGGCGCGGGCGGCAGCGAACTGGAGGCGGGTTTGCGCCTGCGCTACGAAATCCGTCGCGAGTTCGCCCCTTATTTCGGCTATGTCTGGAGCAAGACCTATGGCCGCAGCGGCGACATCGCCCGCGCCGAAGGCGAGGATGACGAGGAGGGCTACTGGGTCGCGGGCGTGCGGATGTGGTTCTGAGGGTAGGTTGCTCTTCATAGAAGCGAGCTTGCTCGCGAACGGATTTCCCGGCGGCGTTATCGCCATGACGGTTCGCGAGCAAGCTCGCTCCTGCAGGGCGGGTGTCGCGGCGAAGGGCCCGGTTCGTCCGCCGGCTGCTGAAAGGCGAGGCGGATTTGTATACACTCGCCGCCTCGCGCCACCGCCCGCAACGTCGATCCAGCAGGTCCTCACATGCAGCATCCCGCCGAACACTCGCCCCTGGGCAAATCCAGCGAATACGTCTCCACCTACGCGCCGGAGCTGCTCTTCCCGATCTCGCGCACCACCAAGTGGGCGGAGCTGGGCCTGACTGCGGACACCCTGCCGTACCAGGGCGTGGATCTGTGGAACTGCTACGAGCTGTCCTGGCTGACCGCATCGGGCAAGCCGGTGGTGGCCATCGGCGAGTTCTCGATCCCGGCGCAGTCGCCTAACATCATCGAGTCCAAGTCCTTCAAGCTCTACCTCAACTCGCTGAACCAGACCGCCTTCGACAGCGCCGAAGCCGTGCGTGCGGTGATGGAGCGCGACTTGTCTGCCGCCGCTGGCGCGCCGGTCGGTGTGCGCGTACGCAGCCTGGACGAAGTGGCAGGCGAGGGCGTTGCCGTCATCGAAGGCACCTGTGTCGATGATCTGGACGTTGCGGTGGAGAGCTACGACCACCCGCGCCCGGAACTGCTGAGCTGCGATGACACTCGACGCGTCGACGAAGTGCTCTACAGCCACCTGCTCAAATCCAACTGCCCGGTCACCGGCCAGCCGGACTGGGGCACCCTGGTGGTCGAGTACGCCGGCCCGGCGCTGGATGCCGCAAGCCTGCTGGCCTACGTCGTCTCGTTCCGCCAGCACCAGGACTTCCACGAACAGTGCGTCGAGCGCATCTACCTCGACCTGCAGCGCCTGCTGCAGCCGACTCGCCTGACCGTCTATGCACGTTACGTGCGCCGTGGTGGGCTGGACATCAACCCGTACCGCAGCAGCGAAGCCGTGCAGCCGGACAATCGCCGGCTGGTGCGTCAGTAGTTGCTGGCGCGCCTGTCAATCGCGGATACAAAAAACCCGGCCTTGGCCGGGTTTTTCATGTCTGGGAGCTTCAGATGCCCATGTTCGCCAGGCTCTGCACGATGGAGCGGAGCGTGCCGGCCAAGGTCGGATGGCTTGCCTCGAAGCGCTCGACGGCCAGGTTGACGTTGTCCATCAGGGTCTCGTCGGCCAGCGCCTCTTCGTTGGCCAGCTGCAATTCGATGTCCTTGATCAGGGCTTGCAGCGATTCGCGCTCCTCCGCGTTCAGCGGCGGCTGGCGCTCCAGCTGGTCGCGCAGGGCCTGAAGTTCTTCCTGGAGGCGTTGTGTCGGCATGGTGGTGTCCTTCTGCGGTACGTACCCAAAGATGGACCTCGCCCGACGGGGAAAAGGTCCATCGCCATGCCTTTGAGCTTAACTCGCCGCGCGCACCCTTGCCTGATGCCGATCAACGCGCAGGAGACGTTCGAGCAGCGGGAAGAAGTGCTCCAGCTCCGGCGTGCGCATGGCCGGGTCCTTGCCCAGGTCGTCCAGGCGGCGCAGCGTCAGCGCGTCCTGGGAGAAGGGCGCGTTGAGAAAGGCGCTGGAGCCGCGTTCATCGAACGGCCCGCCCTGCAGCGCCAGGCTCTGCCGCGAGGCCGTGGACAGGCCGGCGTGGTAGGCCGGGTCCACCGCGCAGAGGTAGCGCTTGGCGGCTACGTGCAGGCGAATCGGCTGCCAGACGGCTTCGGGCAACAGCTCGCGCAGCAGGTTGGCGCCGAACTCCTCGTGCCGCTGGTCCTGTTCATCGATCAGTTGCGGATCTTCATAGAGGTGGCCGATGTCGTGGAGCAGGGCGGCGATCACCAGGCTGTCGGAACAGCCGGCGCGCTCGGCCAGGGTGGCGCACTGCAACGCGTGCTCGGCCTGGCTGACGGCCTCACCGTAAGGTTCGGCGCCGTGGCTGGCGAAGCGCTCGGCCAGCTCGTCGAGAAAGCGGTGGCGTTCGTGCTTCATGGTTTTTCTCCTTTCAGGCGGCGGCCGGCGATGTCCTGCAGGCAGGAGTCCAGCTCGCCCAGGTGATCGATGACCGAGTGCACACCGAGCCGGTACAGGCCCAGCGTGGCCTGTGCGCGCAGGCGGTCGCGGTCGAGGTTGCCCAGGGCGTCCCAGTCTCCCGGCGCCTGGCCGCACAGTGGGCCGCTGGCGGCCAGGCCGATGGTCCACAGGCCGGCGTTCAGGCCTGCCTGGAGCAGGCGCGGCTGGCCGCTGACCAGCACGCAGCCGTCCAGTAATGGCGTGCCAAGCTGCATCAGTGCCTGCCAGCAGGAGTCTGGCGCCGGCCACTGGCGGCCGGCAATATCCAGGCCGGTGGCAAGGTGTTCGTCCAGCGCGGCAGCAAGATGCAGCGTGGTGGCCCTGGGTAGCTCATCCAGCCAGCCGCAGGGAATACCGCGCCGGTGCAGTGACTGCAAGGCATCCAGCGCGCCGGGCGTCACCTCGGCGTGGGCCTGGGCGGCTTCGTCCAGGGCCGACTGGAACAAGTCGCACTCGGGGGCGTCGGCATCGTGGCCCAGGGCCAGATCCAGCGCCTGCTGCGGGGGCAGGGCGAGGGCGGAGGTCAGGCGCTCCGGCGGACAATCGGGGCAACTACGTTGCAGGGCAACCGGCAGCGTCCTTGCGCCGAAGTCCACCAGATCACCGGACAGTCCGAACAGCAGGGTGGTGAAGCGCGGAAGGTCGGCAGTCGCAGGCATGGTGGGCTTTTCTGATAATTGGTCTAGGCCAGACTAGCGAGCCATTGTGACGGTCCGATGAAGTCCCCCTGCTGCCCGTTATAATCGCCGCGCCTTTTTGTGGAAGACACCCATGCCGGTCGAACCCATGCCCCATTACCTGCGCATTCGCGACCAGTTGGCGCAGGACATCGCCAACGACACCCTCACCGAGCGCCTGCCCGCCGAGCGCGAGCTGGCCGAACGCTTCGGCTGCACCCGCGTAACCCTGCGTGAGGCGCTGCAACAGCTGGAAACAGAAGGCGTGCTCTACCGCGAGAATCGCCGCGGCTGGTTCGTCTCACCGCCGCGCATCCGCTACAACCCGACCCGCACCACGGGCTTCATGGATTACGTCCAGGCCCAGGGGCGGGTGCCGCGTACCGAAGTGCTGGCGGCTGAACGCCGTACCGCCGGGCCCGCTATCGCTCGACGCATGGGGCTGGATGAAGGGGCCGAGGTGTTTTATATCCTGCGCCGACGCTGGGTCGACGAACGCCCGGTAATGCTGGAGGAAATCACCCTGGATGCCAGTTGGTGCCCCGGGTTGCTCGACCATGGTCTGGACACCTCGCTGACCCGCGTACTGCGCGAGGAGCTGGGACTCAGCCTGTCACGTTCCGAGCTGGCCATGCATTCCACGGCGCTGGTGGCTGCGCGGGCGACACCGCTGCAACTGACGCCGGGCGCGCCAGGACTGCACGTGGAGCGCGCAAGCTTTGTCGACGGTGGCCGGATGGTGGAGTGGGACCAGGAGTTCTGGCGTTCCGATGCACTGGAAATTGTCATCGACGCACGGTATCCGGACTGAAGTGGCACTATGCTTTCTGTTGAAGGCAAGCGAAACGGCAGAGCGTGATCCAAATCGAAATCCTGCGAGATCGGTTCGGGTCCGCAAAACCCTTCGGCCTCTATATAATCTGCCCGCACAGCGGGGCCGCCATGGCTGGCCCGAAAGACATTCACTGGAGAACTCCCGATGCGCCCACTAGGCGTCCAATGGACGAAACGCTGCTTCAGCCTGCTCGCCGCCGCCGGTCTGGCCACGATCCCGTTCCTGGCACAGGCCGCCAGCGAAGACGACCCGTGGGAAAGCGTCAACCGCCCGATCTTCACCTTCAACGACACACTGGACACCTACGCCCTCAAGCCGTTGGCCCAGGGCTACCAGTACGTCACACCGAACGTCGTGCAAGACGGCGTGCACAACTTCTTCGGCAACATCGGTGACGTGCGCAACCTGGTCAACGACCTGCTGCAACTGAAGTTCCGCGATGCCGGCGTCGACACCAGCCGCCTGCTGTTCAACACTACCTTCGGCCTGGCCGGCTTCATCGACGTCGCGACCCACATGGGCCTGCGCCGCAACGACGAAGACTTCGGCCAGACCCTCGGCCATTACGGCGTGGGCAGCGGCCCTTACGTGATGCTGCCGCTGCTGGGCCCCAGCACCCTGCGCGATGCGCCCTCGCTGATCCCGGATGCCTACACCGGCCCGTATCCCTACATCGACAATGTATCGGTGCGTAACAGCCTGCGCGGCGTCAACGTGGTCGATACCCGCGCCGACCTGCTCAAGTCCGAGAAGCTGATCAGCGGCGACAAATACACCTTCATCCGCAACGCCTACCTGCAGAACCGCGAGTTCAAGGTCAAGGACGGCGAGGTCGAAGACGACTTCTGATCCGCCTTGCCCGCAGCCCGCTCCTGTGCTCCAGCCCGCGCCGTTCGTGGCGCGGGCTGCGGCTGCTTGAACCCTTGAGCGGATGGGAGTACTGTCTGCGCCTTGTCGCGACCGACCCGCGCCGCTGTTCCCTAGAATGAGCGCCAAACCACAACCCCGGCGCCGTTTGCCTGGATGACCCATGCACAAAGCCAGTGCCTCGCTGCTGATTATCGATGACGACGACGTCGTCCGCGAAAGCCTCGCCGCCTACCTGGAAGACAGCGGATTCAAGGTCACACAGGCCACCAACGGCCTGGAAGGCCTGAAGGTCTTCGAACACCAACTCCCCGACCTGGTGATCTGCGATCTGCGCATGCCGCAGATGGACGGCCTCGAGCTGATCCGTCGCGTCAGCGAGATGGCGGTGGAAACCCCGGTGATCGTGCTGTCCGGTGCCGGTGTGATGAGCGATGCCGTCGAAGCCCTGCGCCTGGGTGCCGCCGACTACCTGATCAAGCCGCTGGAAGACCTTGCCGTCCTGGAACATTCGGTACGCCGTGCCCTGGACCGCGCCTTCCTGCGCTCGGAAAACCGCCGCTATCGCGAAAAGCTGGAAACCGCCAACCGCGAACTGCAGGCCAGCCTGAACCTGCTCCAGGAAGACCAGAACGCCGGTCGCCAGGTGCAGATGAACATGCTGCCGGAAACGCCCTGGGAGTCCGAAGGACTGGCGTTTTCCCACCAGATCATCCCGTCGCTGTACCTGTCGGGTGACTTTGTCGATTACTTCCGTGTCGACGCCCGCCGCATCGGCTTCTATCTCGCCGACGTTTCGGGGCACGGCGCCTCGTCCGCCTTCGTCACCGTGCTGCTGAAGTTCATGACCACGCGGCTGCTGTACGAGTCCAAGCGCAACGACATGCTGCCGGAATTCAAGCCGTCGGACGTCCTCGGCCACATCAACCGCGGGCTGATCAACTGCAACCTGGGCAAGCACGTGACCATGCTCGGCGGCGTGATCGACCTGGATACCGACCGCCTGACCTACAGCATCGGCGGGCACCTGCCGTTGCCTGTGCTCTATGTCGACGGCGAAGCCCGTTACCTGGAAGGCAGAGGCCTGCCGGTTGGGCTGTTCGACGAAGCGACTTACGAGGATCATGTCCTCGATCTTCCCAAATCCTTCAGTCTTTCCCTGTTCTCGGACGGCATTCTCGATGTCCTTCCGGGAGCTACGCTGAAAGAAAAGGAGACGGCACTGCCCGAGCAGGTCGT
Organism: Pseudomonas sp. AU12215; assembly: GCF_001675465.2. NCBI lineage: Bacteria > Pseudomonadati > Pseudomonadota > Gammaproteobacteria > Pseudomonadales > Pseudomonadaceae > Pseudomonas > Pseudomonas sp. AU12215. The sequence goes on along the minus strand of NZ_MACM02000122.1, from coordinate 42,812 downwards.
CGCCGCCGGCGGAACCCTGGATGGCCTGCGTCAAGTCTTCGGACTGGCCAAGTTGTCCGAGATGCCGGATGATATTGCCTTGCTGGTGTTGAGCAGGAACCTTGCATGAGTACCGGTAAAATCCAGTTCGCCGAGCAGGATGGCTCATTCGTCCTGAAGTTCGTGGGCGAAGTCCGACTGACCTTGTGTTCGGCGCTGGATGCCACCATTGAAAAAATCTTCGCCGCGTTGAATTTCTCGGCGATCATCATCGATCTCACGGAAACCCAGAGCATCGACAGCACCACGCTGGGCCTCCTGGCGAAGTTGTCGATTCTCTCGCGGCAGAAGGTCGGACTGTTGCCCACGCTGGTCACCACCAACGCGGACATCACCCGGTTGCTGCAGTCGATGGGCTTCGATCAGGTGTTCAACATCGTCGATCGCCCGATTCCGTGCTCGGATTGCCTGACCGATCTGCCTCCCCAGGACCAGTCTGAGGAGGTGGTGCGCGGTAAGGTGCTCGAGGCCCACCGTATCCTGATGGGCCTGAACGAGACCAACCGCGAGGCCTTCCACGATCTGGTGAGCGCGCTCGAGCGCCACTGATTCGATGAGCTGAAATGCAAACCGGCGCCCTGGGGCGCCGGTTTGCATTTGCTCGTCCGCAGTTTTCAGCGGTTGGCGAGCAGCGCCTCGAGCTTTTCCTGGTCGCGGGCGAACAGGCGGATGCCTTCGGCCAGCTTCTCGGTGCCCATGGCGTCTTCGTTCATTTGCCAGCGGAAGGTGCTCTCGTCCAGAACCTGGCGCGCCTCGCCACCACCGGGCTGCAGCGCGCGCGGCAGCTCGCCCTGGGCATCAGCCAATTGCTGCAGCAGGTCCGGGCTTATAGTCAGGCGGTCGCAGCCGGCGAGCTGCTCGATCTGGCCGAGGTTGCGGAAGCTGGCGCCCATCACTACGGTGTCGTAGCCGTTGGCCTTGTAGTAGCGATAGATGCGCGAAACGGACTGCACGCCTGGATCTTCCGCGCCGACGTAGTCGCGGTTATTGGCCTTCTTGTACCAGTCGTAGATGCGCCCGACGAAGGGCGAGATCAGGAACACACCGGCGTCGGCACAGGCGGCGGCCTGGGCGAAGGAGAACAGCAGGGTGAGGTTGGTCTGGATGCCCTCGCGCTCCAGTTGCTCGGCAGCGCGGATGCCTTCCCAGGTGGAGGCGATCTTGATCAGCACGCGGTCGCGGCCGATGCCTTGCTGGTCATACAGGTCGATCAGGCGATGGGCGCGCTGCAGCGTGGCTTCGGTATCGAAGGACAGGCGGGCGTCAACCTCGGTGGAGATGCGCCCCGGAATCACGCCCAGTATGTCCTTGCCCACGGCGACGGCGAAGCGATCACAGGCGAGGCCGGCGTCACCCTGCGCGCCTTCGGTGGCGCGTGCCAGGTGCTCGGCGTAGCGGGGCAGGGCGGCAGCCTTCAGCAGCAGCGACGGATTGGTGGTGGCATCCACCGGCTTCAGGCGGGCAATGGCGTCGAAATCGCCGGTATCGGCGACAACCGTGGTGTATTGCTTGAGTTGTTCCAGCTTGGAGGTCATGGCGCGTCTTCCGTAGAGAGTGCATCGACCTTACCCGAGGCCGATGCGCCACTCAACGGGACTCAGTGACCGGCGAGAAGTTCTCCCGCCTGATCAAGCAACCCCAGCGAATCCTTGGTCTTGTGAACGTCCACCGAGAGCAGTTGGCGGAAGCGCCGTGCGCCAGGGAATCCCTGCGCCAGGCCAAGGACGTGGCGGGTCACATGGTGCATTGCGCCGCCTTCGGCAATGTGCCGCTCGATGTACGGGCGCATTCGCGCCAGGGCTTGCGCGCGGGTGATGGCCGGCTCCGACGAGCCATACAGCGCGGCGTCCACCTGGGCCAGCAGGTAGGGGTTGTGGTAAGCCTCGCGGCCGAGCATCACGCCATCGAACACCTGCAGGTGCTCGCGGCATTCTTCCAGGGTCTTGATGCCGCCGTTGAGGACGATTTCCAGTTCCGAGAAGTCGCGCTTGAGCTGCGCGGCGATGTCGTAGCGCAGCGGTGGGATTTCGCGGTTTTCCTTGGGCGACAGGCCTTCGAGGATGGCGATGCGCGCGTGCACGGTGAAGCTGCGGCAGCCGGCGTCGCGCACCTGGCCGACGAAGTCGCAGAGTTCCTCATAGCTGTCGCGGCCGTTGATGCCGATGCGGTGCTTGACCGTTACCGGGATCGATACCGCATCGCGCATGGCCTTCACGCACTCCGCCACCAGCGCCGGGTGGCCCATCAGGCAGGCGCCGATCATGTTGTTCTGCACGCGGTCGCTGGGGCAGCCGACGTTCAGGTTCACTTCGTCGTAGCCAGCTGCTTCGGCCATCTTCGCCGCCGCCGCCAGGTCCGCCGGATTGCTGCCGCCCAGTTGCAGGGCCAGCGGGTGCTCGCACTCGTCGTGACGCAGGAAGCGCGCGGCATCGCCGTGCAGGATGGCGCCGGTGGTGACCATCTCCGTGTAGAGCAAGGCATGGCTGGAGAGCTGGCGCAGGAAGAACCGACAGTGGCGGTCGGTCCAGTCCATCATCGGCGCCACGCTGAAGCGGCGGGAAGGCTCGGGGCGGGTAGTGGCGGTCGGAGCGGCAGTGGTCATCGGTGCTTCGTATCTGGCTTCGCTTGGGGCGCGAAATCGTTCGCACCGCGGAAAGGGCGGAGATTTTACCGGGGTTGCCCGCTCCGCGCACGGAAACCGGCGGGCGGTCTGTCTTGGCCTAGCGGTCAGCATCGACGCAGCTGCTACCCTCTGGGTTCCTGACAGAAGGATCTCATTCGATGAAACGCCTATTGCTGATGCTCCCGCTGATCCTGCTGGCGGCCTGTTCCTCGCCGGGCAAGCTGAAGGAGGAGGCGCCAGGGTTGCGGATGGAAAGCGCCAAGTCGCCCTCGGTCTATATGACCTGCCTGTTGCCGAAATGGCAGGCAATTCGCTCGGCGTCGGCGGTGAAGGAAATCCGCTTTGGCTACCGGCTGCTGATGCCGGCCACAGCGAGCGATAGCCCCGAGGCGTTGCTGGAGGCTACGGCAGCGGACAAGGGAAGTGATGTGGTGCTCTATCGCCGCCATTCGCCGAGTCCGGACGATGCGATCAACCTGGCGGCGCGCAGCTGCCTGTAGCGACTCAAGCAGCGCCTCGTCTACCACTAAGGAACGATAGCCGCCGCGTGAAGCAGGCGGCCTAATGGCTCTGACAAGAATAATCGGGCTTCCCGGCAGCGTGCCTGCGCTGTGCAGCGGTAGGGCCCGCCAGAAGAGAGCTGCCGCCATGGATATCGCGCGCCCGCGTATCGTCCTCATCCTTACCCTGCAGACGTGCGGCCTGGTGCTGCTGTTCATCGCCCAGGCGCTGGGCGGCTGGCCGTTGTCGTTGTGCCTGCTGCTGGCCGCGGTGCTGCTCTGGGGGCCATGGTTCGTTCCCGAGCGGGCGGCCCCGGCCGGTGCGCTGGCGGTATTGCCGGACGTCGCGGAGCTGACCCGCGAGCTGTCCCAGGGCACCAGTCGCAATGCGCTGTCCGCCGCCGGGGTGTCCTTCTCGGTGCAGCGCCTGGTGGAGAAGCTGGAGTCCCAGGTGGTGGCGGCCGAGCAGATCGTCGGCAGCGCCGAGGTGATGATCCATACCGAGCGGGCTACGTCGAATCTGGCCCGCCAGGCGAAGGAGGCAGCCACGCTCGCCCGCGCCGGCAGCGATGCCGGGCGCAGCGAGTTGCACGCCGCTATCGATTGCATGCGCCAGCTGAGCCAGCGCGCCAGTGCCAGCCGCGTGCTGATCGAGACGCTGAATGCGCGCAGCGAGGACATCCAGCGCGTGACCCAGGTGATCCAGTCCATCGCCAGCCAGACCAACCTGCTCGCGCTCAATGCCGCCATCGAGGCGGCTCGCGCGGGCGAGCATGGGCGCGGCTTTGCGGTGGTCGCCGAAGAGGTGCGCGGCCTGGCTGGACGCACCGCCGAGGCTACCGACGAAGTCGGGCAGATGATCGAGGATATCCAGCGCCAGACCGGCGAGGTGGTGGAGCAGATTCGCCAGCTCACCGATGACCTGGGCCTGGGCGTCAGCCAGGTGGAAAGTACTGGCCGGCAGTTGCAGGACATCGCCGGGCTGGCCGCCACGGTGGAGACCCAGATCACCGAGATTGCCGAAGGCGCGGAGATCAACCGTAACCAGCTGGACAGCCTGTTCGCCGCCGTCGAGCAGGTGCGCGGCGACCTGCGCGCCAGCGACGAGCAGACGCACCGGTTGGCGGACGCGGCGGTGCAGTTGGAAACCCAGGCGGAGATGATCAGCGAGCGCCTGGCTGAGGTGGCGCTGGACGACTATCACCAGCGCGTCTATGACCTTGCCCGCGCCGGTGCGCAGGCCATCGGTGCGCGTTTCGAGGCGGATATCGACACGGGGCGCATCGGCCCGGAGGATCTGTTCGACCGCGACTACCAGCCGATGCCGGGCACTCGGCCGCAGAAATTCCGTACGCGTTTCGACCGTTACACCGATGAGGTGCTGCCGCGCATCCAGGAAGACCTGCTGCAACGCCATGAAGGGCTGGTGTTCGCCATCGCCTGTACCGCCGAGGGTTACGTGCCGACGCACAACCAGGCGTTCAGCCATCCGCCCAGCGGCGACCTGCAGGTGGACATGCTGAAGAGCCGCAGCAAGCGCCTGTTCAACGACCGCACCGGGGTGCGCTGCGGCAGCCACAACCAGCCCATGCTGCTACAGACCTACTGCCGCGATACCGGCGAGCTGATGCACGACCTCTCGGTGCCGATCTACGTGCGTGGGCGCCAGTGGGGCGGCCTGCGCCTGGGCTACCGGCCGGAAGCCTGAGGCTCCAGGGGCTAGCCCGTTCCTACTAAGAATCGCAGGCGAAAAAAAGCCGCGAAGGAGTTGGACGCGGCTTGGGTGCGGGCGCCCGGGGCGCCCGCAAAAGGGTTTCAGTGATGCCCGCAGAGGGCGTCGCGGCCTTGTTCGCCGAGTATGTTGAAGAGGATGTTCAGCACCACGGCCCAGATCGCGGTCATCGCGATGCCGCTATGGGTGATCGGCTCCATCCATTGGGGCAACGCGGCGAAGAAGTCCGGGCGTACCACCGGCACCATTCCCATCCCGATGCTCACCGCCACCAGCAACTGGTTGCGGCGATCGACGATGTCCGCCTCATGAAGGATGCGGATGCCGCTGGCAGCGACCATGCCGAACATGGCGATGCCGGCGCCGCCCAGGACGGCGGGCGGAATCGAGGCGACCAGGAAGGCGGCCTTGGGCAGCAGCGACAGGGCGATCAGGAACAGCGCGGCGGCGGCGGTGACGTAGCGGCTGCGCACGCCGGTCATCTGCACCAGGCCGATGTTCTGGGCGAACGAGGAGTGGGTGAAGGTATTCATGAAGCCGGCGACGAACGACGCGCTGGCATCGCACAACAGGCCACGGCGCAGGCGGTTGGGGCAGATTTCGGTCTCGGTGATCTTGCCCAGGGCGAGGAACATGCCGGTGGACTCGACGAAGATGATCACCACCACCAGGCACATCGACAGCACCGGAGCCAGGTGGAATTCCGGGGCACCGAAATGCAGCGGCGTGACGATGTCGAACCACGGGCGCTGCTCGATGCCGTCCAGGCTGACCATGCCCATGCTGGCGCCGATGATGTAGCCCAGCAGCATGCCGATCAGCACCGAGACGTTGACCCAGAAGCCCTTCAGGAAGCGGTTGATCAGCAGGATCACTGCCAGCACGAAGGAGGACAGGGCGAGGTATTCGATGGCGCCGAAGTTGGCGGCTGCCTTGCCGCCGCCGGCCCAGTTGATCGCCACCGGGAACAGGCACATGCCGATGGAGGTGATCACGGTGCCGGTTACCAGCGGCGGGAAGAAGCGCACGATGCGGCTCATGAACGGCGCGATGAGCATGCCGAAGAAGCCGGCGGCGATGGTCGCGCCGAAGATGCCGGTCATGCCCACACCGGGCATCCCGGCCATGGCGACCATGCTGCCCACGGCGGCGAAACTGGCGCCCATCATCACCGGCATGCGGATGCCCACCGGGCCGATGCCGAGCGATTGCACGAGCGTGGCGATGCCGGCGACCAGCAGGTCGGCGTTGATCAGGAAGGCGATTTCTTCACGGGAGAGACCGGCGGCCTGGCCGACGATCAGTGGTACGGCGACGGCGCCGCCATACATCAGGAGAACGTGCTGGAAGCCGACCAGCAGCAGCTGCAGCAAGGGCAAACGCTGGTCGACGGGCGAGCCGGTAGGGGAGCGCTCAGTTACCACGGACATGCAACACCTCGGTTTTTATTGTTGTCAGTCGCTGGTTGCCGGACGGGCACGACAACCGGGAAGTACTGGCCGATCTCACCCCCGGGGCCGAGCGGGTGAAGCGGTGCGGGACTTTATAAACGCGATGTGTATTACGTTCAATCGATTTTTGTATACAACTCGTCGGTCATGTTTTGTCTCTGCAGTGCTGGATGGCTCTAGGTCGCGTGTTTCCTGGTTTCAGCAATTCTGTAGCCATTGGTCGAGTGGACTACATTTTTTGTTTCAAGGGGGGCAGCGGATGGCAATCGCGGACCCGCCGAGCCATGCCGGACTTTTGTACAGACATAAAAAAACCGCACCCGAAGGTGCGGTTCTTCTGGCCGTGCCGCAGGCTCAATTAACCTGGGCACCCTTGGAGATCCAGTCTCCAACGAGCTTGCGCTCTTCCGGGGTCATCTGCGTGATGTTGCCCAGCGGCATGACCTGCGAAGCCACGGCCTGCGCCTGGATGCGCGGGGCGAGCTGCTGGATCTGCTGCGGGGTGTCGAACATCACGCCGGCCGGCGCGGTACTGAACAGATTGCTGGTCGGCTTGGCCGAGTGGCAGACGGCGCAGCGTTCCTGGATGACGTGATGGACCTTGTCGAAGCCTTCGGTCGAGCCCGCGGCGGTGGACGCCTGGGTCGGAGCGGCCTGAGCCTGCTGGGCGGCAGCGGCCTTGGCGGCTTCCTCGTCCTTGGCGCGTTCGGCCGGGGTCTTGCCGCCAACGGCGGTTTCCGGCAGCGGCTGGTACTCGATCTTCTGAGCTTGCGCGGTAGAGGAGGCGTCGCTGGTTGGCCAGTTCGGGCCGGTGACGAAGGCCAGGGCGATCATGCCGACGGCGCCGGCGGGCAGGGCCCAGGCCATGCCATTGCCTTCGTGGCGGGTGTTGAAGTAGTGACGCACGATCACTGCCAGCGCCGCGATGCAGGTCAGGATCAGCCAGTTGTAGTGGCTGCCGTAGGTGCTCGGGAAGTGGTTGCTGATCATGATGAACAGCACCGGCAGGGTGAAGTAGTTGTTGTGGCGCGAACGCAGCAGGCCTTTTGCCGGTAGTACCGGGTCGGGCTCGCGGCCTTCCTCGATGGCCTTAACCAGCGCGCGCTGGGCCGGCATGATCACGCGGAACACGTTGCCCACCATGATGGTGCCGATGATGGCGCCCACGTGCAGGTAGGCACCGCGACCGCTGAACACCTGGCTGAGCAGGTAGGCGGCGAGGACCAGCAGGCCGAACAGGATGGCGCCGAGCAGGGCGGGTTTCTTGCCCAGCGGCGAATCGCACAGGGTGCTGTAGACGAACCAGCCGGCGATCAGCGAGCCGATGCCGATGGCCACGGCGGCGGCCGGAGCCAGGTCGCTGCCCGGGGCGATCAGGTACAGGGTCGGGTTCAGGTAGAACACGATGGTCAGCAGGCAGACACCCGACATCCAGGTGGAGTAGGCCTCCCATTTGAACCAGTGCAGGTTGTCCGGCATTTTCGGCGGGGCGAGCTTGTACTTCTCCAGGTGGTAGATGCCGCCACCATGGATCGCCCAGAGATCACCGGAAAGCCCCTCGCGCGGGTTGGCGCGATTGAGGTTGTTCTCCAGCCAGACGAAGTAGAACGAAGCGCCGATCCAGGCAATGCCCACAATCATGTGGACCCAGCGGACCAGCAGGTTCAGCCATTCGATGAGATGTGCTTCCACAGTTTTTTACCTCTTGCCCGGGTGCCGCCGTCGCGGCAGGCGGGCCTCTCTTATTAGTTTGCTTGGGGGTCGAGGAGGAGCTGTTCGTCCTCGGTGAAGAAATGCTCGTCGCAGTTGTTGCCAGAACCGCTGCGATCGACCACCAGGAAGTCATCCCGCTTTTCGATCGTCAGCACCGGGTGGTGCCAGACGCCGCGGTGGTAATTGACGCCCTGCTTGCCGTTGGACAGGAAAGCGCGGACGAGGCCCGATACAGGTACATCGCCAAGGGGCGCGACCACGATCAGAAAGGGGTTGCCGAGCAGCGGAATGAACGCCTGGCTGCCCTGCGGGTGACGTTCCAGCATGCGGATGCGCAAGGGCATCTCCAGGGATTCGGCGCTGAAGATGCTGATGATCGCCTGGTCATCGGGCTGCGCCGTTTCGACGGTGGCGAGCTTGTGATAACGGCGGGTGGAGCCGTTGTTGATCATGAAAAAGTCGCTGCCTTCGGTCTCGATGACATCACCGAACGGGGCGAAGGCTTCCTTGGTCAATGGCTCGATCTTCAGGGTACGCATGGCTGGTCTTCTTATTTCGTTATTCGCATGGGCCCCTTCCCAGGGGAGGGGGAGTGAAGGTCCGCTGGCTCAGAGCTGCTGCAGGCGGAACATCGCGATCTTGTTGATCTCCGCTAGGGCGGTCTGGAACTCCTGCTCCGGCGTGTTGTGGATGCGCTCTTCGAACGCAGCCAGGATCTGGTGGCGGTTGCTGCCCTTCACCGCCTTGATGAAGGGGAAGCCGAACTTGGCCTTGTAGGCGTCGTTGAGTTCGGTGAAGCGGGCGAATTCTTCGGCGGTGCAGTCCTGGATACCGGCACCGGCCTGTTCGGCGGTGCTGGAGGCGGTCAGCTCACCACGGATCGCGGCCTTGCCGGCGAGGTCCGGGTGCGCGTTGATCAGCGCCAGCTGCGCTTCATGGCTGGCGGACAGGAGGATGTCGGCCATGCGTTGCTGCAGCAGTTCGATGTCGTTCAGGCTGTCGTCGACGCCCAGGTCATAGGCCTTCTCGGCGACCCACGGGGAGTGCTCGTAGATGTCGGCGAAGGTGGCGACGAAGGCGGCGCGGTCGAGGCTGGCCGGGGTCAGGGTCTGGAAGCGGCTCATGCCTTGTTCTCCTGCGCTTTGAACGGGTGGTTCTCGTGCCAGTGCTTGGCGATGTCGACGCGGCGGGTGATCCACACCTTCTCGTGACCCTTAACGTACTGGATGAAGCGCTCCAGCGAGGCCATGCGCGCCGGACGGCCCAGCAGGCGGCAGTGCATGCCGATGGAGAGCATCTTCGGCGCGCCCTCGGCACCCTCGGCGTAGAGCACGTCGAAGGCGTCCTTGAGGTATTCGAAGAAGTCGTCGCCCTTGTTGAAGCCCTGCACCTGGGTGAAGCGCATGTCGTTGGTGTCCAGGGTGTAGGGGATCACCAGGTGCGGTTTCTCGGCGGTGCTCGCCGGGTCCCAGTAGGGCAGGTCGTCGTCGTAGGTGTCGGAGTCGTAGAGGAAGTTGCCGTCCTCGCGGACGATGCGGCGGGTGTTCGGGCCCAGGCGGCCGGTGTACCAGCCCTGCGGGCGCTGGCCGGTCAGCTCGGTGAGGATGCGCACGGCCTCGAACATGTGTTCGCGTTCCTGCGCCTCGTCCATGTACTGGTAGTCGATCCAGCGGTAGCCGTGGCTGCAGATCTCGTGGCCGTCGGCGACCATCTGGCGGATCGCTTCCGGGTGGCGCTGGGCGGCCATGGCCACGGCGAACACGGTGAGCGGCAGGTCGTACTTTTTGAAGAGCTTGAGCAGGCGCCATACGCCGGCACGGCTGCCGTATTCGTAGAGCGATTCCATGCACATGTTGCGCTCGCCCTTGAGCGGCTGGGCGGCGACCATCTCGGAGAGGAAGGCTTCGGACTCGGCATCCCCGTGCAGGATGTTGCGCTCGCCGCCTTCCTCGTAGTTGAGGACGAAGGAGAGGGCGATGCGCGCATCGTTCGGCCAGTGCGGGTGGGGAATGTTGTTGCCGTAACCGATCAGGTCGCGTGGATAGTCAGCGCTCACTGCAGTGTTCCTTCTTGTGGTTGGCGGTCGGCGCCGGGTCGGTAGACCGTGCGCTGCCGTGATGTGTGCATTGTATACAAAATGTCGGGCGGTCTGTAAATACAATCCGCGCAACGGTCGTTTCAATCCATCGGCCTCCCCCGCAGTGGCTGCGAATGCGCTGGATGCCATGCAATGGCGCAGTCTGCGGCTGATGGTTGGCTGCTTCTGCACGCCGGTACAGCTTCGGGAAAAGCTGCTTTTTGCCGTGATGGAACACTTTTTTGTATACAATTGGTCATGTCGCTGGGTATATTCGGTCCGACCAAAAGCACCCGCGTACTGTTCAATGGAGCAGTGCGCCGATATCGATCAACAAGACAGAGGAGGAAGGTGTCCGCCGGCGCCGCCGTCAGACACCGATAGCCCATGGGACGCTTGACCACTCACGTACTGGATTCCGCCCACGGCTGCCCGGGCCATGGCATCAAGATCGAACTGTTCCGTGTCGAGGGCCAGCAGCTCGAGCTGATCGCCACCCGCGTGACCAATGATGACGGCCGCTGCGACGAGCCGCTGCTGCAGGGCGAGGATTTCCGCGCCGGCGTCTACCAGCTGCTGTTCAATGCCGGCGACTACTACCGCGCCCGTGGCGTGGAGCTGCCCCAGCCGGCGTTCCTCGACCAGGTCGTGCTGCGCTTCGGCATTGCCTCGGAAAGCGACCACTACCATGTGCCGCTGCTGATTTCCCCCTACAGCTATTCCACCTATCGCGGTAGCTAGTCCCCGCCCGTAGGTCTTCCCCCGGACTCTTCGTGGAGTCTTCCTCGGCCCGCCCACACTGCGGGCTTTTTTTTGCCCGTCATTCAGCAATATGCCTGGGTTTTATGGGCGCAAACGCGGTAGTTGGACTAGAAGGAGAGATACCGAATTCGTGAGAAGTGGCATGAGCAGAATCCTGATCGTCGATGAACAACCGGTTACCCGCCATGCGCTGCGCCTGATGATGGAGGCGGACCGGCACGAGGTAGTCGGCGAGGCGGACAACGGCCCCGATGCGTTGCACCAGGCGCGCCTGTGCAAGCCGGACCTGATGATCCTCGAACTGTCGATTCCGCGGCTGGGTGGCCTGGAGGTACTGCAACGCCTGGTGGCCCAGGAGTCGCCGGTCAAGGTGCTGGTGCTCACTTCCCAGGACTCCGAGTATTTCGCCGGCCGCTGCCTGACGGCCGGCGCTGCCGGCTTCGTCAGCAAGCAGGAGGACCCGCAGGCCGTGCGCGAGGCGGTGCGAGCCATCGCCCAGGGGCACAGCTACTTCCCCAGCCACGCCCTGGGCAGTGTGAATGCTGCGGAGGAGGCGGGGCATGGCGGCCTGCTCAAGGACCTCTCGGTGCGTGAACTGAGCGTGCTGCAATTGCTGGCCCAAGGCTTGAGCAACATTGCCATCGCCGATCAGTTGTCTATCAGCGACAAGACCGTGAGCACCTACAAAGTGCGTCTTATGCAGAAGCTGCACGCCAAATCGCTGGTGGAGCTGGTCGATATCGGCCGGCGCCACGGGCTGGTCGAGGGAGGCGCAAAGGAAGAGGGGGGAGGTGAATCGGAGCTTGACGATGAGCAGAAGCGGGAATTCGAGCTTCTGCGCCACATGATCGACTCGCTTCCCTACCCGATGAGCGTGCGTGGGCTGGATGGTCGGGTGCGCTACTGCAATGCAACGGCGTTGAGCTATCTGGGGTTGCCCCTGGAGGCCGTCGTTGGCAGTTGGGTCGGCGAGTTGGGGGTTTTTAGCGACTCCAATGAGTGGGACTTTCTTCGCGAAAGGATGATTGCGAATATTGCGCGAGGCGAACCTTACGACTCGGATGTCGAGTTGCGTACGGTCAAGGGCCGCAGGGTATTCCATCATTGGGGGCGGCCGTATCGAGACGGCACCGGAACGTTGCTGGGTGCTATTTGCGGGGCGATCAATATCACCGACCAGGATGATCTGGTCCGCGCGTTGCGCAATGCCAATGCCCGCATTGAATCCATCAGCAGGGGAAAGACGCAGTTCCTGGCGGGGATGGGGAGCGAGATGCAGGGACCTATCCAGACCATTGTCGCCATGATTGACCTTGCACTGAATCAGGACGACGCCAGGCGCCGGCGCGAACCCCTTCTGGTCGCCCGCTCGCAGGCCAGCAATCTGTTGCATGTTCTGGACGACCTGCAGTTACTCAATCGGGCCAAATCCGGGCGGCTTCAATTGAACGTGGAAGAGACCGATTTACGAACTCTGGTCTCCCGTCAGGTTGAATCGGTAGCCGACTCTGCCGCCTCCAAGGGAATAAGCCTGGAAACCAACTTCGACCTTGCTCTGCAGCCGCGAGTCTGGTGCGACGCGCCACGTCTGCGGCAGATAATGGAGAATCTGTTGGGCAACGCGGTCAAGTTCACTGAGCAGGGAAGCGTGATTGTGCGGCTTTGCGCCAGGGGGAAGGGCCAGGGAATGGTAGAGGTTCAGGTGGATGTGATCGACACGGGAGTTGGCATTTCCGATGTCGAGTTGGCGCATCTTTTCGAGCCGTTTTCCTATGATCTCGATGGGCTGCGTATCGGACAAGGGGGGTCTGGACTGGGGCTGGCCTTGTGCAAAAGCCTGGTGACACTGATGGGGGGCGACATTAGCGTCAAGAGTCGCCTGGGCGTCGGCACGGAGTTCAGTTTCAAAGTGAGGGTCCCTGACGCCTCGTCCTGATCACGATACAGCGGTTCAGGACTTGATCAGGCCGCGAACGGAAACCAAAACCCCGGCAATCGCCGGGGTCTTAGTTTCTATCAGACGCGGCGGCGGCTCAGAGGAAGATGAACTTCGCCACGAAGATCGCACACAGCGCGTACAGGCTGATGGTCACGTCCTTGTGGCGGCCGGTGAAGACCTTCATCGCCACGTAGGTCACGAAGCCCAGCGCGATACCGTCGGCGACCGAGAAGGTCAGCGGCATCATGATCACGGTGACGATCGCCGGGATGGTCTCGGTGTGCTCGTTCCAGTCGATGTGGGCCATACCGCCCATCATCAGCATCGCAACGTAGATCAGCGCGCCGGCGGTGGCGTAGGCGGGGATCATGCCGGCCAACGGGGCGAAGAACATCGCCGCGACGAACAGCACGCCGACTACCACGGCGGTCAGTCCAGTACGGCCACCGGCAGCGACACCGGCCGCGCTCTCAACGTAGCTGGTCACTGGCGGTACGCCGAGCACCGCGCCGAAGGCACTGGAGGTGCTGTCGGCCTTCATCGCTTTCGACAGGTTCTCGATGCGACCGTCCTCGCGCACCAGGTGCGCGCGCTGGGCTACGCCCATCAGGGTGCCGGCGGTGTCGAACATATGCACGAAGAGGAAGGCCAGGATCACGCTGATCATGGTCACGTTGAACGCGCCGGAGATATCCATCGCCAGGAAGGTTGGCGCCAGGCTCGGCGGCATGGAGAACACGCCGCCGAACTTGACTATCCCTAAGGCGATGCCGGCCACGGTGACAGTGAGGATGCTGATCAGGATGCCGCCGAACACGCGGCGGTATTCCAGCACCGCGATCATCAGGAAGCAGATGGCGGCGAGCAGCGGGCCGGGGCTGGTCAGGTCACCCAGGTGAACCAGGGTGGCGGGGCTGGCAACCACGATGCCGGCGGTTTTCAGGCCGATCAGGCCGAGGAACAGGCCGACGCCGGCGCCCATGGCGAAGCGCAGGCTGACCGGGATGCTATTGAGCAGCCACTCGCGAATACGCGAGAAGGTCAGGATCATGAACGCGATACCGGAGATGAACACTGCACCCAGTGCGATCTCCCAGCTGTAGTTCATGGTCTTGACCACGGTGTAGGTGAAGAAAGCGTTGAGGCCCATGCCCGGCGCCAGGCCCACCGTCCAGTTGGCGTACAGGCCCATGAGGAAGCAGCCCAGCGCGGCGGCCAGGCAGGTAGCCACGAAGGCGGCGCCGTGATCGATGCCCGCGTCGGCCATGATGTTGGGGTTGACGAAGATGATGTACGCCATGGTGATGAAAGTCGTGAGACCCGCGGCGAGTTCGGTCTTCACGGTGGTGCCATGCTGGCTCAGCTTGAACAGGCGTTCGAGCAGGCCGGTGGCGGGGGGACTGGATGCAAAGGCTTGTTGTTCTTGTTTGGTGCTTTCCACAGCGGTACTCCTCAACGCTCTTGTTGTTGGTCCCTTGCCGTCGGCTGGTTCACCTGCGTCCCTTGCGCTAACGGAAAGAGTTGTGAGGGTGTGAATGTTGACCTTTGGGTCAGGAAGTCACGCCGCGATTATGCAGTTGTGTACAAAAAGTTCAAATAATGTTTAGTGTCTTGCTGAAAGATTTTTACAAGCAAAGCGTCGGAATGGTCGCAGGTTGGCCTTGGCCAAGCTCCTGTGCCCCGGGGCTCTGGGGTTGACGGCGAGTCGATCATGACGGCTGCACGATAGTGGCCACTTTGTGTACACTGTGCGCCATGCCTGGCCCGCGGCCAGCTTCACTCCAGCCCCCACGGATTTCGCGCCGGTTCGCACCGGCTGAGCAGGGTTCGACTCCGATGACCGACCAGTTGCAACAGATCAGGAAGCAGCCGCGCAATGGCAAGGCGCGCAGCGGCACTCAGGACGAAATCGTCTACGCGCATATTTTCGACGCCATCCTCGAGCAGCGTCTGGCGCCCGGTACCAAGCTGAGCGAAGAAGCCCTGGGTGAAATCTTCGGCGTTAGTCGCACCATCATCCGTCGCGCCCTGTCGCGCCTGGCCCACGAGCAGGTCGTGCTGCTGCGCCCGAACCGTGGTGCGGTGGTGGCCAGCCCGAGCATCGACGAAGCCCGGCAGATCCTCTTCGCCCGCCGCACCGTCGAGCGCGCGATCACCGAACTGGCCGTGGACAACGCCAGCGGTGACGCTCTGGCCGAGTTGCGCGACATGGTCAAGCAGGAGCAGTCCAGCTTTGCCCGTGGCGACCGTGGCGCCGGCATCCGCCTCTCCGGCGAATTCCACCTCAAGCTGGCCGAGATGGCGAAGAACGCCCCGCTGGTGGTGTTCCAGCGCAGCCTGGTGTCGCAGACCTCGCTGATCATCGCCCAGTACGAAAGTGGCGGCCGCTCGCATTGCTCGTTCGACGAGCACAACGAAATCCTCGACGCCATCGAGAAGGGCGACAAGGAAAAGGCCGTGACCCTGATGATGCACCACATGGCGCACATCGACGACAAGCTGAACCTGGACGTGGACGGCGCCTCCGGCGACCTGCACGCGGTTTTCTCGCACCTGCTGGCCGGCAAGAAGAAGCCGCGCCGCAGCAAGGCGGACGCCGACTCGGCGGCCTGATCGCCGAGCCAGAAAGAAGCCCCGCATCTGCGGGGCTTTTTCGTTTCTGCACGGGGCGCTTTCCTAGGAGCGAGCTTGCTCGCCAATCCGACGCACGCCGGCGTCTCAAGGTGCGATGCGTTCGCGAGCAAGCTCGCTGCTACAGGGATTGGGCGCTTTCCTCGGCCTGCTGCCAGCCGCCACCCAGTGACTTGTAGAGCAGCACGAGGGTGGTCGCCACGGCTTCGCGGCCGCGCACCTGCTGTTCCTCGGTGGCCAGCAGTTCGCGCTGGGCGCTGAGCACGTTGAGGAAGTCCACCGCACCGGCCTTGTATTGTTCGCGGGCGTTGGCCAGGGCGGTGCGGCCGTGTTCGGCAGCGCTGTCCAGGCTGGCCAGGCGGCGTTGGTCGGCGGCGTAGTCGGTGAGCGCATCGTCCACTTCGCGCCAGGCGTTGAGCACGGTGCGGCGGTAGGCGATGGCCGATTCCTGCTGCTGCGCCTCGCGCAGGGCGAGCATGCCCTTCAGCCGGCCGCCTTCGAAGATCGGCAGCGACAGGCTCGGGCCAATGCCGAAGGTGCGGCTGTTCCAGTCGCCGAAGTTCGACAGCTGCAACGCCTGGAAACCGAAGCTGCCATTTAGGCTGATGCGCGGGTAGAAGTCCGCGTTGGCCACGCCGATGCTGGCGGTAGCGGCGTGCAACGTTGCCTCGGCACGGCGGATGTCCGGGCGGCGCTGGGCCAGTTCCGAGGGCAGGCCGACTGGCACGTTGCGCGGTGGCTGCGGCACCGGCTTGGCCTGGGCGAGCTCAGCTTGCAGTGCGCCGGGCGCTTCGCCAAGCAGGTAGCCCAGGGCGTTGATCAGTCGCGCCTGGCGCTTCTGGCTGTCGGGCAGGCGTGCCTCGATGCTGGCCACCTGGGTCAGCGCTTCGGCCACGTCCAGCCCGGTGGCGACGTCGTCTGCGCGGCGCAGGCGGGTGAGGTCCAGGCTGCGCTGGGCGATCTCGAGGTTGCTGCGGATGATGGCTTCCAGGTCTTGCTCGGCGCGCAGTTGCAGGTAGTTGCGTGCGGTCTCGGCGAGCACCGAAACCAATACGTCGCGGCGGCTTGCCTCGGTGGCCTGCACGTTGGCGTCGGCGGCCTCCAGCTCGCGGCGCACGCGGCCCCAGAAGTCCAGCTCCCACGACAGGTCGAAGCCACCGTCGAGTTGGTTGAAGTTGTCCTTGCCGGCTTTGCCGGACGGGTCGTTCAGGCCGACCTCGCTGTTGCGCTTGCGCTGGTAGCCCAGGTCTGCGCCGATGTTGGGCACGGCATCGCCGCCCAGTGCCTGGCGGATCGCCCGGCTCTGCTGCAGGCGCGCATCGGCTTCGCGCAGGTCGAGGTTGGCATCCGCCACTCGGCGTTGCAGGTCGTTGAGCTGCGGGTCGCCCAGCAGCGTCCACCACTGCGCTTCCAGCGGCGCATTGAGTGCCTGGCTCGGTGCATCACCACGCCGGGCGGACCAGCTCACCGCGTCGGCATCGTCCGGGCGCTGGAAGTCCGGGCCGACGCTGCAGGCGCCGAGTGCGAGCAGAGTTAGAAAGAGAGGCGCGCGTTTGGCGATCATTGCACGGCCACCTTCTGCTCACCGTCGGCGTGCTTGCCGGTGTCGATCCGCGCGATGACCGACATACCCACACGCAGCTTGTCGCGCAGCGGCTGGTCGGCGTCGAGAACGATCTTCACCGGGATGCGCTGGACGATCTTGGTGAAGTTGCCGGTGGCGTTGTCCGGCGCGATCGGCGCAAAGCTCAGGCCGGTGGCCGGGGCGATGCTGTCGACGTGGCCGCGCAGTTTCTCGCCGGGGAAGGTGTCGATGCTGATCTCGACCATCTGGCCGGGCTGGACGTCGGTGAGCTGGGTTTCCTGGAAATTGCCGACCACATAGGCATCCTGCAGCGGCACCACGGCCAGCAATGCATTACCCGGTGTGGTGTAGGCGCCCACGCGCACGGCACGGCGGCCGACCATGCCGTCGAAGGGCGCACGGATTTCCGTATACGACAGGTTCAGTTGCGCCTGCTGCAACTGCGCCTGGCCGCGTTTCAGCGCGCCGAGGGCTTCGGCCTGCTGGGCCAGCAGCACGTCGAGTTGCTTGCGGGCGGCGAGGGCGGCGGCCTTGTTCTTGTCGAGCACGGCTTTCGCCGAGTCGACACGCGAGCGCGCCTGCTGGGCGTTCTGCAAGGTGCCGGCGCCTTGGCTGGCGAGGTGCTGGTAGCGGTTGAGTTCCTGCGAGGCGAAGGTCAGCGCGGCCAGGTCGGCTTGTACCTGGGCCGCGGTCTGGGCAATCACTGCCTGCTGGCGTTCCAGGTCGGCAGCGACGTGGTGGTGACGCGCCTCGGCGGCCAGCACGTCGGCTTCGGCAGCGGCCAGCGCGGTGCGGTAGTCGCGGGCGTCGATGCGCGCCAGGACCTGCCCCGCCTTCACCGACTGGTTGTCGTCCACCAGCACTTCCTCGATGAATCCGGCGACCTTCGGCGCCACCAGGGTGAAGTCCGCGTGGACGTAGGCATCGTCCGTGCTCTGCTCACGGCTCGGGCCGAGCAGGCGCAGCAGCAGGTAGACGACAAGGGCGAGCAGCAGCACGGCAACCAGGGCCAGACTGCCGCGACGGGAATTCAGTTTCGACATGGGCAGACCTTTCAATGAGCAGGAACGACGGGGCGCGGCGGGTAGACCCGCAGCGGCATCAGGGGAATCAGGACGAGCAGGGCGGCGGCCAGCCAGGACATCGCCAGCAGGGTGTCGGACGCGGCGAGCACGCCGGCCTGACCGCGCACCTGCCCGGCCAGCCGGCTGACGTTCTCGGCGCCGCCCAGTTGTTCAAGGCGCAGGCCGAGGGCTTGCGAGGCGTTGCCCAGGTGGTCGACCAGGCGGTTTGAGTGGTAGTGCTCGCGCCAGGTCATGAGGAACGAGACGATGGCGCTGCCCAGCACTGCGGAGAAGCCGCGCACGCTGTTGAACCAGGCCGAGGCGAACGGCCCTTCGATGGGCGCGACGACGCTGGTGGCGGACATCAGCAGCGGCACCACGGCCATCGGCTGGCCGATGATCTGCAGCGCCAGCAGGGCGTAGAAGTTCTCCCGCGTCCACTCGCTGGTCAGCTGGCTCATGCCGAAGGCCGAGAGCCCGCAAAGGCTGATGCCGATGGCCAGCACCCAGCGGCAATCCACGCGTGGGATATTGCACAGCGCGGCCACCAGCGGCAGGGAGATCAGCTGCGGCAGCGCCACCAGCAGCGCCATTGGCGCCGATTGCAGCGGGCGATAACCGTGGGCCGAGGCCAGGTACGACGCCGGCACGCCGGAGCACGCGCCGAGCACCACCAGCACGCCGGCGAGGGTGATCAGCGAGTGGGTGAAGTTGCGCCGCTTGAGGATGTCCAGGCGGAAGAACGGCAGCGGATGCGTCCACTCGTTGACGAAGAACGCCGCCAGCAGCCCGGCGCCGCCGATCACCAGCAGGGTGATCAGGTCCGACTCAAACCAGTCCAGGCGCTCGCCCTGCAAGAGGCCGATCACCAGCATGAGGATGCCCGGCAAGCCAAGTGAAAGGCCCAGGTAGTCGAACTGACGCAAGCGTTCCAGGCGCAGCGGGTCCTGCGGGATGCCCCAGGCGACGGCAGCGAGCGCCACGGCGCAGAGTGGAATGACCTGCCAGAACACCCAGTGCCAGCCGACGAATTCGGTCCACAGCGCCGCCAGGGGCATGCCGAGATTGGGCGCGAAGGTGGCGGTCAGCGCATAGGCACCCAGGCCGTAAAGCTTGATACCCGGCGGCAGGAAGCGCAGCGCCACGGTCATCAGCATTGGCGGCATGCAGCCGCCGGCGAAGCCTTGCAGCAGGCGCAACAGGTAGAGCGTCTCGACGTTCGGCGCAAAGGGGCAGAGCAGTGCCAGCAGGGCAAAGGCGGCGATGGCGCCGAGGGTGAAGCGGCGCAGCGAGACGGTGACCGAGAACCAGGGCGCAAAGGCCATGGCGGCGACCTGCGCCGCCGAATACAGGGCGAGCAGCCAGGTGCCTTCGTCATGGCCGATGGACAGTGCGCCGCGCACGTCGGTCATGGCCAGGTCCGTGACCTTCTCGTTGAGCCCGGCGCTGAGGGAGGCGATCAGCACGCCGAGCATGCCGACCACGATGCGCAGGCCGAACGGCTGGGCAGCAGCTGGCGTGGCTGGCTTGGCCGGTTGCGGATGGGCAGCGGAAATCGGGGCGAGCGCGGTCATGGCCGGCCTCCACGGGGGTGGCCGATGCCGCCGCCGGCAGGCGGTGATGTGCAAGGCATAGGAATCAACTCGGGTATTTGCGACCGAGTCTAGGGAAGGTCGATAGCTGTGGAAATTGAAATGATTGCAGCTAATCAGTGCATTTGACGCACTTGTCGCGCGATCAGCTCAGCAGGCCGGAGCTCTCGCGCAATTCGATGCACACACGCTTCACCGTCTGCCGCAGCCAGCTGTGCGCCGGGTCGTTGTCGAAGCGCGGGTGCCAGGCCTGGAGGATTACCACGGATTTGAGCGGCAGCGGGATGTCGAACTGGCGCAGGGCGAAGCCCAGGCGGTCCAGGCGCCACAGCGAATGCTCGGCGATGGGCAGTACCAGGTCGGATTCCAGCAGGGCGAAGATCGAGGAGTGGAAAGTCGGCGCGGTCAGGCGGATCTCGCGGCGCAGGCCGAGGTTCGCCAGTTCCTCGTCGATCGGCCCGATGGCGCGGCCGCGGCGGGACACGCTGATCTGAGGAAAGGAAGCGAAGCGTTCCGGGGTGATCTCGTCGTCGAATATCGGGTGGTCGCGCCGCGCCAGGCCGACGAAGTTGGTGGTGAACAGCGTCTGCGTGCGGATTTCCGGCTCCAGCGTCGAGGTGGCGCCGATATAGAGGTCGATGCGGTTCTGCCGCAGGGCTTCGTCATCGAAGTCCGCTTCCGGGGCAATGCGCAGGCTGCAGCGAGGCGCTTCTTCCTTCATCACCGCCAGCATGCGCGAGGCAAAGCCGCCCACCAGCACGTTGTTGGAGCGCAGCACGAAGCAGCGCTCCAACTGGTCCATGCGCAGGTTTTCCTTGGCGTTGAACAGGCGCATGGCGTGTTCCACCAGGTCGCTGACTTCCTCGCGCAACTGCAGTGCGCGAGGCGTCGGTACCAGGTTGCGCCCGGCACGAACCATGATCGGGTCGCCCACCGCTTCGCGGATGCGCGACAGGGTGCGGCTCATCGCCGGCGGGCTGAGGTGCATGCGCCGCGCGGCGCCGACCACGCTGCCTTCTTCGAGCAGGATGTTGAGGGCGACCAGCAGGTTGAGATCGGGCAGGGCCATGGTGACTCCGAAGGATGGGCGCGTTGCTATTCATGTTCCATTGCGACGGGCTCGATGGGCAAGCGTGCGTTTGACGCAATGGTTAATTACGTTTTGCGTGCCTTTACGGTGCGCGCCCTGGCCCGAAGAATGGCGGCGGATTTCGTTTCATGAAGGAGAAAGGCATGTTCAAGCGGATTCTTCTGGCCATCGACGGCGCGGCGCAGTCGCCGCGGATCATTGCCAGCGCCGCCGAGCTGGCGCGGTGCAGTGATGCGGTGGTGCATGTGGTATGCGCCGTGGACCGCGCTTTCGCCATGCCGCGCCAGGATGCGCTGGAGTACCCGCCGGCGGAGCAGGAGCAGCACGAGGCCCAGGCGCTGGTGGATGATGCCGTGGTGCAGTTGCAGCCGTGCGTGGCGACGGGAGCGGTGGTGGCCGGTGATCCGGCGCGGGCGATCCTGCGCGAGGCGGAGCGGCTGGAGTGCGACCTGATTGTGATCGGCCATCGTCACCTGGGGCGCATCGAGCGCTTGCTCGATCCATCGGTGGGGCAGCGGGTGATCGAGCGGGCGCCGTGTCCGGTGCTCGTCGAGGTGCGGGAGTAGCGTACCTGTTGGCTCTGAGCCGTGCGAACCCGCCCAACGCAGCGCTCGACAGGCCAAGCGCGGATAGAGTCCGCTCCTGCGCTGGCCGGGGAGAGCGGCACCCCTGTGGGAGAGGGGTGTGCGAAACAGAAAGAAAAGCGGCCCCGGCGCCGGGTTGGTCCTGAGCGAGGACCCGGCGCCGAAGCCGTAAGGGGTCAACCGCGGCGATGCACGTTGCGACCGTGCGCGAAGGTTTCCTTCACGGTACGGTCGTCGCCGAGGATGACCAGTGCGAAGAGTTTCTCCTCCAGGGTTTTCGCCTGCTGCAGGCGGTAGTCCAGCAGCGGGGTGGCCTTGTAGTCGAGGACCACGAAGTCGGCCTCGTTGCCCTGGGCGAAGCTGCCGACCTTGTCTTCCAGTTCCAGCGCGCGGGCGCCGCCGAGGGTGGCCAGGTACAGCGACTTGAACGGGTCGAGCTTGATGCCCTGCAGCTGCATGACCTTGTAGGCTTCGTTCAGCGATTGCAGCTGGGAGAAGCTGGTGCCGGCGCCGACGTCGGTGCCCAGGCCGACTTTCACCTTGTGCTTCTCCAGCTTCGCCAGGTCGAACAGGCCGCTGCCCAGGAACAGGTTGGAGGTCGGGCAGAAGGCCACGGCCGAGCCGGTTTCCGCCAAGCGCTGGCATTCGCCGTCGCACAGGTGCACGCCGTGGGCGAATACCGAGCGCGGGCCGAGCAGGCCGTGGTGGTCATAGACGTCCAGGTAGCCCTTGCGCTCCGGGAACAGCTCCTTGACCCACTCGATTTCCTTGAGGTTTTCCGACAGGTGCGTGTGCAGGTACACGCCCGGATGTTCCTTGAGCAGGCGGCCGGCGGCGTCGAGCTGTTCCGGGGTGCTGGTGGGGGCGAAGCGCGGGGTCACGGCGTAGAGCAGCCGGCCCTTGCCATGCCAGCGCTCGATCAGAGCCTTGCTGTCGGTGTAGCTGCTTTCGGCGGTATCGGTCAGGTAGTCCGGGGCGTTGCGGTCCATCATCACCTTGCCGGCGATCAGACGCAGGTCGAGCTTTTCCGCAGCGCCGAACAGCGCGTCCACCGACTGCGGGTGCACGGTGCCGAACACCAGCGCGGTGGTGGTGCCGGCGCGCAGCAGTTCCTTGAGGAAGATGCCGGCGACGTCGGCGGCGTGGGCCGGGTCGGCGAACTGCTTCTCGGTGGGGAAGGTGTAGGTGTTCAGCCAGTCCAGCAGCTGCTCGCCGTAGGAGGCGATCATGCCGGTCTGCGGGTAGTGGATGTGGGTGTCGATGAAGCCGGGGGTGATCAGCGCATCGCGGTACTCGACCACTTCCACGCCGCCCAGTTGCGGCAGTAGTTCGGCGGCGTGGCCGAGGCGGGCGACCTTGCCGTCTTCCACCAGCAGGATGCCGTCCTCGAAATACTGGTAGGACTGCTCCACACCGACTTCGGCCGGGTCGGCGACGCTGTGCAGGATACTGGCGCGGTAGGCTTTGGCTTGAGTGCTCATCGATCTCTCTTCAGTCGTGTTTCGGGGCCGGGGCGCGTGCGGGCGCCGGGGCGGAAATTTCAGGCGCCGCTTTCGGCAGTGCGTGCACGGCGGCTCGTGGGTAACAGTTTGGCCACGGTGTTCTCGCCCTGGCTGGTCTGCTGACCGAAGGTGGCGTTGTAGGTGGCGATGACTTCGCCGGCGATGGACACGGCGATCTCCACTGGCAGCTTGCCCTTCACCTCGCCGATGCCCATGGGGCAGCGCATGCGCTGCACGGTGTCGGCGGCGAAACCGCGGTCGCGCAGGCGGTGTTCGAACTTGGCGCGCTTGGTATCCGAGCCGATCAGGCCGAAGTAGGTGAAGTCGTTGCGCTCGAGGATCTTCGCGGTCAGCTCCAGGTCCAGGGCGTGGTTGTGGGTCATGACGATGAAGTAGCTGCCGGCAGGCATTTCGTCGATCTCGTCGATCACATCCTCGTTGATCACACGGGTCACACCCTCGGGGATATGGCCGGGGAATTCGGCCTCTCGCGAGTCGATCCAGCGCACCTTGCACGGCAGGCTGGCAAGCAGCGGTACCAGGGCGCGGCCGACATGGCCGGCGCCGAACACGGCGATGTGCGCCTGGGGCTGGCCCATGGGTTCGAACAGCAGCACCGTGGCGCCGCCGCAGCACTGGCCGAGGCTGGCGCCGAGGCTGAAGCGTTCCAGCTTCGGCTCGCGCTCACGGGCCAGCAGCATCTCGCGGGCGATGGCCATGGCCTTGAATTCGAGGTGGCCGCCGCCGATGGTGTCGTAGATCTTGTCGGCGCTGACGACCATCTTCGAGCCGGCGTTGCGCGGGGTCGAGCCGCGTTCTTCGATGATGGTCACCAGCACGCTGGCTTCGGCGCGCTGTTGCAGGTCGGCGAGGGCACTGATCCAGTTCATCGTATCGAACCTCGGAGGTGGCTTTTTTGTAGGAGCGAGCTTGCTCGCGAACGGGTTTCCCGGCAGCTCTGTGGCTTGGCGGTTCGCGAGCAAGCTCGCTCCTACAATTTGGAGTTAGGGTGGGGCGCCGCTGGCAGGGCGGAGGACGGAAGTGGGGACGTCTCTCCCTGCCAGCGGTGCCCCATGGTCACATCACGCCGGCTCGACCTGAGCCGGTGCTTTCTCGGCCTGGGCCAGCTTCAGCTTGCGCATCTGCTCCACGCCCCAGAGCACGCGCTCGGGGGTGGCCGGGGCGTCGATCTGCGGCTGGGCACGGTAGTCCGCCAGGCTCGCCACGGCGTCCTTGATCGCGCAGAACACCGAGATGCCCAGCATGAACGGCGGCTCGCCGACAGCCTTGGAGTGGAACACCGTCTGCTCCGGGTTCTTGCGGTTCTCCACCAGCTTCACCCGCAGGTCAATGGGCATGTCGGCAATGGCCGGAATCTTGTAGCTGGCCGGGCCGTTGGTCATCAGCTTGCCCTTGGCGTTCCAGACCAGTTCTTCCATGGTCAGCCAGCCCATGCCCTGGACGAAGCCGCCTTCCACCTGGCCGATGTCGATGGCCGGGTTCAGCGAGGCGCCGACGTCGTGGAGGATGTCGCTGCGCAGCATCTTGTACTCGCCGGTGAGGGTGTCGACGATCACTTCCGAGCAGGACACCCCATAGGCGAAGTAGTAGAACGGCCGGCCGCGCGCCTGGCTGCGGTCGTAGTAGATCTTCGGCGTGCGGTAGAAGCCGGTGGAGGAGAGCGATACCTGGCCGAAGTAGGCCTGCTGTACCAGTTCCTCGAAGGGCAGGATCAGGTCGCGCACGCGCACCTGGTTATTGCGGAACTCGACGTCATCCTCGGTGACCTTCCAGTGCCTGGCGGCGAATTCCACCAGGCGCTGCTTGAGGATTTCGGCGGCGTTCTGCGCGGCCTTGCCGTTCAGGTCGGCACCGGAGGACGCGGCGGTGGGCGAGGTGTTGGGGACCTTGTCGGTGTTGGTCGCGGTGATCTGCACGCGGTCGATGTCGACCTGGAAGACCTCGGCGACCACCTGGGCGACCTTGGTGTTCAGGCCCTGGCCCATCTCGGTGCCGCCGTGGTTCAGGTGGATGCTGCCGTCGGTGTAGATGTGGATCAGCGCGCCGGCCTGGTTGAGGAAGGTGGCGGTGAAGCTGATGCCGAATTTCACCGGGGTCAGCGACAGGCCTTTCTTCAGTACCGGGCTGCTGGCGTTGAAGGCGCGGATCTCGGCGCGGCGCTTGGCGTACTCGGCGCTGGCTTCCAGTTCCTCGGTCATCTCCTGCAGCAGGTTGTGTTCCACCTGCTGGTAGTAGTGGGTGACGTTGCGCTCGTCCTTGCCGTAGTAGTTGCGCTTGCGCACGTCCAGCGGGTCCTTGCCCAGATGGCGCGCGACGGCGTCCATGATCTCCTCGATGGCGACCATGCCCTGCGGGCCGCCGAAGCCGCGGTAGGCGGTGTTCGACGCGGTGTTGGTCTTGCAGCGGTGACCGTTCACGGTGGCGCTGCCGAGGAAGTAGGCGTTGTCCGAGTGGAACATCGCGCGGTCGACGATGGAGCCGGAGAGGTCCGGCGAATAGCCGCAGTTGCCGGCCAGCTCGATGTTGATGCCGTGCAGCAGGCCGTCGTCCTCGAAGCCCACGTCGTACTCGACGTAGAAGGGGTGGCGCTTGCCGGTCATCTGCATGTCTTCAACGCGCGGCAGGCGCATCTTCGTCGGGCGGCCGGTCAGGCGCGCGATCACGGCGCACAGGCAGGCCGGAGCGGCCGCCTGGGTTTCCTTGCCGCCGAAGCCGCCACCCATGCGGCGCATGTCGATGACCACCTTGTTGAAGGAGATGCCCAGCACTTCGGCCACCAGCTTCTGCACTTCGGTGGGGTTCTGCGTGGAGGTGTAGACGATCACGCCGCCGTCTTCGGTGGGCATCACCGAGGAAATCTGCGTCTCCAGGTAGAAGTGCTCCTGGCCGCCGATGTGCAGGGTGCCCTGGATGCGGTTCGGCGCGGTGGCGAGCTTGGCCTCGGAGTCGCCGATCTTGTGCTGGTGGCTGTCGAGCACGAAGTGCTTCTTGCGCAGCGCTTCGACCACGTCGAGCACCGGTACCAGGTCCTCGTACTCGATGATCGCGGCCATGGCCGCCTTGCGCGCGGTTTCCAGGCTGTCGGCGGCGACGGCGATGACCATCTGGCCGACGTACTCGACCTTGCCGTCCGCCAGCAGCGGGTCGCCGGCGACCACCGGGCCGATGTCCAGCTGGCCGGGCACGTCATCCTTGGTGATGGCGATGGCGACGCCGGGGAACTGGTAGCAGGGGCTGACGTCCAGTTTGGTGATGCGCGCGTGGGCGCGGTCGCTCATGCGGGCGTAGACGTGCAACTGGTTGGGGAATTCCAGGCGGTCATCGATGTACTGCGCTTCGCCGCTGACGTGCTTGGGCGCGCTTTCGTGCTTGACGCTGCGGCCGACGCCGGTGGTGAGGTCGGCGCGGAACAGCGCGGTGAGTTCTTCCTGGCTTTGTTGCGGCTTATGCATAGTGGGTCACTCGGGTCACGGCCTGAGGGGCTTCCAGCTCCAGGAAGCACTTGCGCAGCAGGTTCTGCGCGGTGAGCAGGCGGTATTCCTTGCTCGCACGGAAGTCGGTGAGCGGCGCGAAATCTTCGCTCAGAGCCTGGGCGGCGCGTTCGAAGGTGGCGCTGTTGAAGGTCTGGCCGAGCAGCGCAGCCTCGCAGGCCTTGGCGCGCTTCGGAATCGCGGCCATGCCGCCGAAACCGGTGCGTACGGCGGTGATCCTGCAGTTCTCGACGGTGACGCTGAAGGCGGCGCACACGGCGGAAATATCGTCGTCCAGGCGCTTGGAGACCTTGTAGGCACGGAACGCCTGGCTGGCCTGCGGACGGGGGATGATCACCTGCTCGATGAACTCGCCTTCCTGGCGCGCGGTGACCTTGTAGTCGATGAAGTATTCGTCGATCGGCAGTTCGCGGCGTTCGGCGCCCTTGCGCAGCACCAGGCGCGCGCCGAGGGCGATCAGCAGCGGCGGCGAGTCGCCGATGGGGGATGCGTTGCCGATGTTGCCGCCCAGGGTGCCCTGGTTGCGGATCTGCAGCGAGGCGAAGCGGTGCAGCAACTCGCCGAAGTCCGGGTAGTCGCGGGAAAGCGCTTCATAGCAGTCGGTCAGCGGAGTCGCCGCGCCGATCTCGATACGGTCGTCGAAGACTTCGACGCGCTTCATTTCCTCGACATGGCCGACGTAGATCATCACCGGTAGTTCGCGGTGGAACTGGGTGACTTCCAGGGCCAGGTCGGTGCCGCCGGCCAGCAGCCGTGCTTGCGGGTTGGCGGTGTAGAGGTCGGCCAGGTCGGCGATGGTCAGCGGCAGCAGGCAGCGCTTGTCGCCGCTGTTGAGCTCGGCGGTTTCGTTGGGCGCGATGGCCTTGAGCTGGGCGATGATTTCCGGCTGGGCGACGTCGAACTGGTCGGGCTGCTTCTGGCAGCAGGACTGCTCGGCGGCATCAAGGATCGGGCGGTAGCCGGTGCAGCGGCACAGGTTGCCGGCCAGCGCTTCATGGGCTTCGGCCTTGCGCTCGTCGGCGGTTTCGCCCGCGCTGTTCTTCTGCAGGGCGAACAGCGACATGACGAAGCCGGGGGTGCAGAAGCCGCACTGCGAGCCGTGGCAGTCGACCATGGCCTGCTGTACGCCGTGCAGTTCGCCGCGGTGCTTGAGGTCGTCGACGCTGATCAGCTGCTTGCCGTGCAGCGAGGAAACGAAGGTGAGACAGGAGTTGAGGCTGCGGTAGCGGATGCGCTCGGCACCTTCTTCGCCCACCAGTTCGCCGACGACCACCGTGCAGGCGCCGCAGTCACCGGAGGCGCAACCCTCCTTGGTGCCGGTCTTGCCCAGGGTCTGGCGCAGGTAGTTGAGCACGGTGAGATTGGGATCGAGGCGGTCTTCGACGCGCAGCTCGCGATTGAGCAGGAACCTGATCAAGGCTTGCCTCCAGGCTGATTCTTGTTTTTGGTAGGGCACTGGATGGCGAATTTATGGAAAGCTGACTTTTGAGTCAATAAAATTTCTGTCCGAATAGTCAGAAAGTTTTTCCGGCAAGACAAGTGGTAGGGAGAGAGTGGCTTCTCGCAGTGGCGAGCTTGCTCGCGAACCGCCGTTGCAGACACGTGCGCCGTGCCGATCGACTGGCTTTCAAGGGGCGAAGAGCTTCGCGAGCAAGCTCGCTCCTACAAGGTCAGCGGAAAGAAAAAAGGCGGCAAGCCGGGGTAGGGCTTGCCGCCAAGGCGTGGAACTCGTCGATCAGGCTTGCTGGGTAGCGCTCAGCTGATATTCCTCACCGGCGTAATAGGCGCGCACCCGGCGGTCCATCACCGCGCGCCAGAGCGGCGGGAACAGCGCCAGGACGATCATCCCGGCATAGCCATTGGGCAATTGCGGGCTCTCGTCGAAGTGCCGCAGGACCTGATAGCGGCGCTTGGCGTTGGCGTGGTGGTCGGAATGGCGCTGCAGGTGGAAGAGGAACAGGTTGGTCAGCAGGAAGTTGCTGTTCCAGGAGTGCTCGTGGGTGGTTCGCTCGTAGCGCCCGGTTTCGAGGCGGCGCCGGTGCAGCCCGTAGTGCTCGACGTAGTTGACGATCTCCAGCAGGGTGAAGGCCATCACCGACTGGCCGATGAAGTAGACCGCGCCGATCCAGCCGAAGGCAACCGTGAAACCGACCAGGAACAGCGCGCTGATGACGTACCACCAGATCAGCTCGTTGCGCCAGTGCAGCGCCGGCAGGCCCTTGCGTTTGAGGCGCTCCTTCTCGAGCTTCCAGGCATTCAGGAAGTTGTGCTTGTAGGCGTGGGGCAGGAAGGCGTAGAGGCTCTGGCCGTAGCGCGAGGACGATGCGTCCTCCGGTGTCGAGACGTGCACATGGTGCCCGCGTACGTGCTCGACCTTGAAGCCCGCGTAGCACACCGCCGCCAGCAGCAGGCCGCCGGCGTTCTGCTCCAGCTCCGGGTCCTTGTGGATCAGTTCGTGGGAAACGGTGATGCCGATGGCGCCCATCACCGTGCCCACCGAAAGAATCCAGCCCAGTTGCCCGACCCAGTTCCAGGCGTCATAAGTGGCCAGCACCCAGCCGCCGTACACCAGCATGCCCAGCAGCAGCGGCACCGTCAGCAGGCTGAGGAAGCGGTAATAGCCTTCGCGCTCCATGGGTGGGACTTCCTCGATCTCATCTGGATTGGCCGGATCGCGGCCGACCACGAAGTCCAGCAGCGGGATCACCCCGAACACCACGGTGATCACCAGCCAGGCCCAGGCATTGGGATAGTTGCTGCCGTAGGACCACCAGTAGCTGACGGGGATACCGAACACCGGCACCAGCCAGATCCAGTAGCCGGCTTTCTTGAGACGCAACATCCAGGCAGGGGAAAGGAAAAAGGCGAACATGGACGACTCCCGATACGTCTCTTGTGTAGGATTGTCTGACAATCCTGCGCCTGATTCCCCTGTCAGACGCACCAACCTTTGTTCTGTCATCCTCCCAGGGCAGGGGATGGCGCGGTAACACCCTGTGTTACACTGCGCGTCCGCATTACCCCTCGAAAAGCGCCCCGATTCTTAAGGACAACCATGACGTTCAAGGCCCCGGACAGCCTGGCTGAGCAGATCGCGCATCACCTTGCCGAGCGCATCATCCGGGGCGAACTCAAGGAGCGCGAGCGCATCCAGGAACAGAAGGTCACCCAGACCCTCAATGTCAGCCGTGGCTCGGTGCGCGAGGCGCTGCTGATCCTCGAGCGCCGCCACCTGGTGGTAATCCTGCCGCGCCGCGGCGCCCAGGTGTCCGAGCTGTCTCCCGCCCACGTCGAAAGCCTCTACTCGCTGGTCATCGAGCTGTACATCATGCTCGCCAGCAGCGTGGCCCGGACCTGGCGCGAAGAGGCCGACCTGGCACCCTTCATGGCGATCCAGCAGCGCCTGCTGGACAACCTCGAGCGCGGCGACATCAACGCCTTCGTCGAATCCAGCTTCGACATCATGCGCGCTGCCTTCCCGTTCGCTGGCAACCCCTACCTGCAGGAAACCGTGGAAAATCTCCTGCCGGCCATCAGCCGCACTTATCATCTGGCCCTGGAGCGCCGCAAAGGCGAGATGAGTCAGTTCATCGGCAGCTTCGAAGACCTGCTGCGCGCGGTGGTCGGGCGCGACGAAGCCGGCATCCGCGCGGTGCTGCTCGACTACGGTCGGCACAACAGCCAACTGGTCCTGGCCGCTCTGGCTGAACGATAAGCTCGCTACTAGAAGAACAAGGGGGGAGGGCGCATGCGGCTCAAGTGCATCAAGCTGGCGGGCTTCAAGTCCTTCGTCGATCCGACGACGGTCAATTTTCCGAGCAACATGGCGGCGGTGGTTGGCCCCAACGGCTGCGGAAAATCCAACATTATCGACGCCGTTCGCTGGGTGATGGGTGAGAGTTCGGCGAAGAATCTCCGTGGCGAGTCGATGACCGACGTCATCTTCAATGGCTCCAACACCCGCAAGCCGGTGACCCAGGCGTCCATCGAGCTGGTCTTCGACAACTCCGACCAGACCCTGCTGGGCGAATACGCCAGCTACGCCGAGATTTCCATTCGCCGCCGCGTGACCCGCGACGGCCAGAACACCTACTTCCTCAACGGCACCAAGTGCCGGCGCCGGGACATCACCGACATCTTCCTCGGCACCGGACTCGGGCCGCGCAGCTACTCGATCATCGAGCAGGGCATGATCTCCAAGCTGATCGAGGCCAAGCCCGAGGACCTGCGCAACTTCATCGAGGAAGCCGCCGGCATCTCCAAGTACAAGGAGCGCCGCCGCGAAACCGAAAACCGCATCCGCCGCACCCAGGAAAACCTCGCGCGCCTGACCGACCTGCGCGAAGAGCTGGAACGCCAGCTCGAACGTCTGCACCGCCAGGCCCAGTCGGCGGAGAAGTACCAGGAGTTCAAGGCCGAGGAGCGTACCCTCAAGGCCCAGCTCGGCGCCCTGCGCTGGCGCGACCTGAACGAGCAGGTCGGGCAGAAGGAAAAGGTGATCGGCGACCAGGAAGTGGCCTTCGAGGCGCTGGTGGCCGAGCAGCGCAGCGCGGACGCCAGCATCGAGCGCCTGCGCGACGGCCACCACGAGCTGTCGGAAACCTTCAACCAGGTGCAGGGCCGCTTCTATTCCGTGGGCGGCGACATCGCCCGCGTCGAGCAGAGCATCCAGCACGGCCAGCAGCGCCTGCGGCAATTGCAGGATGACCTGCGCGAGGCGGAGAAAACCCGCCAGGAAACCGAATCCCACCTGGGCCACGACCGCACGCTGCTGGCCACCCTGGCCGAAGAGCTGGAGCGCCTGGCCCCGGAGCAGGAGATCAGCGCGGCCGCTGCCGAAGAGGCCACCGTTGGCCTGGAAGAGGCCGAGCAGCGCATGCATGACTGGCAGCAGCGCTGGGACGCCTTCAACCAGCAGAGCGCCGAGCCGCGCCGCGAAGCCGAAGTGCAGCAGTCGCGCATCCAGCACCTGGAGCAGAGCCTGGAGCGCCAGGCCGAGCGGCAGCGCCGGCTGAGCGACGAACGCACACAACTGGCGGCTGACCCGGAAGACGCCGCGATCCTCGAACTGGGCGAGCAGGTTGCCGCCATCGAGTTGCTGCTGGAAGAGTCGCAGATCGAAGAGCAGGAACTGGCCGAGCGCCTGGAGCGCGTGCGCCAGTCCCTGCAGGAAAGCACCTCTGCGCAGCACCAGGCGCAGGGCGAGCTGCAACGCCTGAATGGCCGGATCGCCTCGCTGGAAGCCTTGCAGCAGGCCGCGCTCGATCCGGGCGACGGCACTGCGCAGTGGCTGCGCCAACAGGGCCTGGAACAACGCCCGCGCCTCGCCGAAGGGCTGCGCGTGCAGCCGGGCTGGGAGCTGGCGGTGGAAACCGTACTCGGCGCCGACCTGCATGGCGTGCTGCTGGATGATCTGAAGGGGCTGCCGTTCGACGCGCTGGAGAAGGGCGAGCTGCGCCTGCTCGATCTGGCCGCTGGCGCCGTTTCCCGCCCTGGCAGCCTGCTGGACAAGGTCGAGACGAACGTCGACCTGAGCTACTGGCTGGGCCGCGTGCGCCCGGTCGAAACCCTGGATCAGGCCCTGGTCCAGCGCGCTTCGCTGGGCGACGGCGAGAGCCTGGTCAGCCGCGATGGCTACTGGGTCGGCCGCAACTTCCTGCGTGTGCGCCGTGGCGAATCCGCCGATGGTGGCGTGCTGGCGCGTGGGCAGGAGCTGGAGCGCCTCTATGTCGAGCGGGAGACGCTGGAACAGCGCCTCGCCGAGATCGACGAGCAACTGGTGCGCCTGCGTGACGAGCAGCGTCACGCCGAGGAAGGTCGTGACCAGATGCGCCGCCGCCTGCAGGACGAAGGTCGCCGCCAGGGCGAATTGAAGGCGCAACTGTCCGCGCAGCAGGCCAAGGTCGAGCAGTTGACGTTGCGCCGGCGCCGTCTTGACGAAGAACTGGCCGAGCTGGCCGAACAGCACGCCATCGAGCAGGAGCAACTGGGCGAAGCCCGGCTGAGCCTGCAGGAAGCACTGGACGCCATGGCGGTGGATACCGAGCGCCGCGAGTCGCTGCTCGCCGAACGCGACGGCATGCGCGAGAAACTCGACCGCATCCGCCAGGAGTCGCGCCAGCACAAGGACCAAGCCCATCAGTTGGCTGTGCGCGTTGGTTCCCTGCGTGCCCAGCACGAATCCACCCGCCAGGCGCTGGAGCGCCTGGACAGCCAGGCGGTGCGCCTGGTCGAGCGCTGCGAGCAGCTCAACCTCAACCTGGAGGAAGGCGCCGCTCCGCTGGAAGAATTACGCATGCGCCTGGAAGAGCTGCTCGACCGGCGCATGGCAGTGGAGGACGAACTCAAGCACGCGCGTCTCGCCCTGGAAGATGCCGACCGCCAGTTGCGTGACGCCGAGAAGCGCCGGACCCAGGCCGAGCAGCAGTCGCAATTGCTGCGCGGCCAGCTGGAACAGCAGCGCATGGAGTGGCAGGCCCTGAGCGTGCGGCGCAAGTCGTTGCAGGAGCAGCTCCACGAGGACGGTTACGACCTGCACGGCGTGCTGGGCACGCTGCCTCACGATGCCGCCGAGAAGATCTGGGAAAACCGCCTGGAGGAACTGGCCACGCGCATCGGCCGCCTGGGGCCGATCAACCTCGCGGCCATCGAGGAATACCAGCAGCAATCCGAGCGCAAACGCTACCTCGACGACCAGAACGACGACCTGGTGGAAGCGCTGGACACCCTGGAAAACGTGATCCGCAAGATCGACAAGGAAACCCGCAACCGCTTCAAGGAAACCTTCGACCAGATCAATGCTGGCCTTCAGGCATTGTTCCCCAAGGTTTTCGGCGGCGGTCACGCCTATCTGGAACTTACCGGCGAGGATCTACTCGATACCGGGGTGGCGATCATGGCGAGACCGCCGGGCAAGAAGAACAGCACCATCCATCTTCTGTCCGGTGGCGAGAAGGCCCTGACCGCTCTGGCGCTGGTATTTGCGATCTTCCAGCTGAACCCGGCACCGTTCTGCATGCTCGACGAGGTCGACGCGCCATTGGACGATGCCAACGTCGGCCGTTATGCGCGACTGGTGAAAGAGATGTCGGAGAAAGTGCAGTTCATCTATATCACCCACAACAAGATCGCCATGGAGATGGCCGACCAGTTGATGGGCGTGACCATGCACGAACCGGGTTGTTCCAGGCTGGTGGCGGTGGATGTGGAAGAGGCGGTGGCATTGGCCGAAGCCTGATCGCGCGGCAGAACTTGCAGCAGGCTGGCAAGGTGCCGTGTTGTGTGTCTAAGGTATTGATTTGATTGGGATAGGTCGCATTCTCAAAGCGAAGATGGGAAGCGCTATGAAAAGTTGCAAAGTGCGCGGCGGAGTGTCGCCATAGACAGTGTAAAGTTATGTGAGAGCGTGTTAGCTTAATGCCCACTTTTGTATCGCGTGGAAAACATCAGTCAGAACATGAAGTTGGCTCCACGTTTTCAAGGGATAGGATGTCCTTTTCTTCATCATCATTTTTTGTTCAGGGGCTACGGGATTAGATGGATATCGGTCTGCGCGAATGGCTGATCGTCATTGGGCTTATCGTGATCGCCGGCATTCTGTTTGACGGCTGGCGTCGCATGCGGGGTGGCAAGGGCAAGTTGCGCTTCAAACTGGATCGCCAGTTTGCCAACCAGCCCGATGACGGGGATGAAAGCACTCCTGAACTGCTCGGGCCTTCCCGGGTGGTCGAACACCGCGAGCCGGAACTGGACGAGGAGGACCTGCCCAAGGTCAGCGCCAAGGAGTCGCGCGGCAAGCGCCGTGGCGAACCGCGCCAGGGCGACCTGAACCTGGACGACCCGGCACCGAACCTGCTCGGCCCGCTGGACGAGGAAGATTTCCCGAACCCGCTGGACGAAGCGCCCCAGGAAAAGCCGAAGAAAGAGCGCAGGAAGGACAAGGAGCGTAGCGCTCCTGCTGCCCCGGCTGCCGCCTCTTCGGCGGCCCAGGTTCCGATCGACGAAGTGCTGATCATCAACGTCATCAGCCGCGACGAGGGTGGCTTCAAGGGGCCTGCGCTGCTGCAGAACATCCTGGAAAGCGGCCTGCGCTACGGCGAGATGGACATCTTCCATCGCCACGAGAGCATGGCTGGCAACGGTGAAGTGCTGTTCTCCATGGCCAACGCGGTCAAGCCGGGCACCTTCGATCTGGACAACATCGACCAGTTCAGCACCCGTGCCGTGAGCTTCTTCCTCGGCCTGCCGGGCCCGCGCCATCCCAAGCAGGCATTCGACGTGATGATCGCCGCCGCCCGCAAGCTGGCCCAGGAGCTCAATGGCGAGCTGAAGGACGAGCAGCGCAGCGTGATGACTGCGCAGACCATCGAGCACTACCGTCAGCGCATCATCGATTTCGAACGACGCGCCCTGACCCAGAAGCGCTAAGCTTTCAGCACGCTGCACAGAAGCCCCAAGCGACCCTTGGGGCTTCGCATTTCTACCTCAAGCAGAAAAAGCCGCCGAGATTCCCGCATGACCGATTCCCAGACCGCTGCCGAACGCATCGCCCAGCTGCGCAGCGAACTCGACGACCATAACTACCGCTATTACGTGCTCGACGAGCCTAGCGTGCCGGACGCCGAGTACGACCGCCTGTTCCGCGAACTGAAGGCGCTGGAAGCCGAGCATCCCCAACTGATTACTCCCGAGTCGCCAACCCAGCGCGTCGGCGGCGCGGCCGCTTCGGCTTTCGGCGAAGTACGCCACGAAGTGCCGATGCTGAGCCTGGGCAACGCCTTCGAGGAGCAGGATCTCATCGATTTCGATCGCCGTGTGCGCGAGGGCCTGGCCGATCAGCTGCCTTCCTCCGATCTGTTCGGCGGCGGAGCCGAGGTGGAATACAGCTGCGAGCCCAAGCTCGATGGCCTGGCGGTCAGCCTGCTGTACGAAAATGGCGTGCTGACCCGCGGTGCCACCCGTGGCGACGGCACCACCGGCGAAGACATCAGCGTCAACGTGCGCACCATCCGCAACGTGCCGCTGCGCCTGAAGGGCGAGGGCTGGCCGGCGATACTGGAAGTGCGTGGTGAAGTGTTCATGTCCAAGGCAGGCTTCGAGGCGCTCAACGAACGGCAGATGGAAGCCGGCGGCAAGACCTTCGCCAACCCGCGCAATGCTGCCGCCGGTAGCCTGCGCCAGCTGGATTCGAAGATCACCGCCAGCCGCCCGCTGGAATTCTGCTGCTACGGCTTTGGCCGGGTCGAGGGCGGCACGCTGCCGGGCACCCAGGTGGAGATCCTTGAGGCCTTGAAGGGCTGGGGTATCCCGATCAGCCGCGAGCTGAAGCTGGCCAAGGGTGTGGAGGGTTGCCGCGCCTATTACGAAGATATCGGGACGCGCCGCGACAGTCTCGCCTACGAAATCGACGGCGTGGTGTTCAAGGTCAACCGCACCGATTTCCAGCGCGAGCTGGGCTTCCGTGCCCGCGAGCCGCGCTGGGCCATCGCCCACAAGTTCCCGGCGCGGGAGGAGCTCACCGAACTCTTGGACGTGGAATTCCAGGTCGGCCGCACCGGCGCAGTGACGCCCGTGGCGCGCCTGAAGCCGGTCCAGGTGGCCGGTGTGACCGTTTCCAATGCCACGCTGCACAACATGGACGAGGTCGCGCGCCTGGGCCTGATGATCGGCGACACCGTGATCATCCGCCGGGCCGGCGACGTGATTCCGCAGGTCATGCAGGTGGTCACCGAGCGCCGCCCGGCAGACGCGCGCCCGGTCGCAATCCCCACCCAGTGCCCGGTATGCGGCTCGCAGGTCGAACGTACTCAGTTGGTGAAGCGCAGCAAGGGCAAGGAGTCGGTCAGCGAGGGGGCCATCTACCGTTGCGTCGGACGACTGTTCTGCCAGGCGCAACTCAAGCAGGCGATCATCCACTTTGTTTCTCGCCGCGCCATGGATATCGACGGCCTCGGCGACAAGATCGTCGAGCAACTGGTGGACAAGGGCCTGGTGAAGTCGCCGGCCGATCTCTACACCCTGACCTTCGAGCAGGTCATCGAGCTGGAGGGTTTCGCTGAAGTCTCCACGCGCAATCTGCTCGCTGCCATTGCCGACAGCCGCAAGCCGGCGCTGGCACGCTTCGTCTTCGCCCTGGGTATCCCGGACGTGGGCGAGGAGACGGCCAAGCTGCTGGCACGCTCCCTGGGCTCGCTGGCGCGCATCCAGAAGGCGCTGCCGGAGGTGCTGACCTACCTACCCGATGTGGGCGGTGAAGTGGCCTATGAGATCCACAATTTCTTCGATGACGAGCACAACCGCAGCGTGATCCAGCAACTGCTGGAGCGTGGCGTCGAGCTGCAGGACGAGGGCGAGGTGTCGGCCGAGTTCGCCGCCGTCGCCACCCTGGCAGGCTTCATCGACAAGCTGAACATTCCCTTCATCGCCGCCACTGGCGCCGAGAAGCTCGCGGACCGCACCGGCAGCCTCGACGCACTGGTTGCCCTCAGCCAGGACTGGCTGGACCTCAGCACCCTGAAAGGAGTGAACGAGAAGGCCAGGCAATCGGTGCGCGAGTACTTCGCCGATGCCACCCGCGTCGAGCGTGCCAAGGCCGTCGAGGCACAGCTGGCGGAGTTCGGCATGCACTGGCGCAGCGAGCGCAAGGTCGTCGAAGGCCTGCCGCTGGCGGGCCAGACCTGGGTGCTCACCGGCACGCTGGAGGCCATGAGCCGCGACGTCGCCAAGGAAAAGCTGGAAAGCCTGGGCGCCAAGGTGGCCGGCTCCGTCTCCGCCAAGACCCATTGTGTCGTTGCCGGACCGGGAGCAGGTTCAAAGTTGGCCAAGGCCCAGGAACTTGGCGTCGCCGTGATGGACGAAGAGCAGCTGATCAAGCTGCTGGCCGACCACGGCATCGGCGCCTGACACGCCTTCCTTCCAATCAAAGAATCAAGATCAACGCATCAAGGAGTCATTCCATGCCCATGACCAAGGACCAACTGGTTCGCGATATCGCCGAATCCCTCGACCTGACCCAGGCCGCCGTGCGCGGCGTGTTCGAGCAACTGGCGCAGATCGCCCAGGACGCCCTGGAGAACGACGGTGAGCTGACCCTGCCGGGTATCGGCAAGCTCAAGGTCAGCGAACGCGCCGCCCGTACCGGCCGCAATCCGCAGACCGGCAAGACCATCGAGATCGCCGCGAAGAAGGCCGTGCGTCTGGTGCCCGCCAAGGCTCTGGTCGACAGCCTGAACTGATCGGCAGGCCCGTTCGGCCTCTGCGTTGCGATGCAGGACGGGACGGGCCATTCCATTGGTTGACGGAGAGCGAGATGGACAAGGCAAGAAAGCAGCGCCTGCTCGGCGTAGGGGCACTGGTGCTGTTGTTCGGGGCTTACGTGGCCTGGACCGAGCGCCCGCAGATCGTCCTGCATTATGAGGCGCAGGGTGGTCCGGCGGTCAGCTACAGCTACAAGGAAAACGGCGAGGAAACCCTCGCGGGCGAGATCAAGCCTGGTGAGGCGCGAACCTTCCCGCTGCGCCTGTGGCGTTCCGGGGAATATCGCGTGGCCTTCCAGTTCCACCAGGGCGCGGAGCGCTACTCCACCTTCAGCACCCGTCCGGGCTACAGCAAGATGGACCTGTTCATCGGGCCGAACCTGGAAGTCTCTACCCAGCCCCGGCCCGAGGGCCTGCTGCAGGCGCAGTGAGACCGGTTACAGGTACTCGGCTACCAGCACGAGGTGACGCGTGCCTGCTGGGTCCTTGGCGCGAATCATCCCCGCGACGTTGCCGTTCGGTGTGCTGAGTTTTTCCACTGTGCGACCCTGGCTGTCGGTGAGTCGGTAATGCACCGCTAGCTGATTGCCGCGGGGCTCGTTCAGGTACAGGTCCACCGACTGTTTGCGCTGGCTGGCCGTCACCCGGCCGCTGGAGTTGGTGATGTCGCTCACGCCGATCTGGCAGGTAGGTTCGACGACGGCGCCGCGAAAGGTGATGGTGCCGCTGCTCGCCGCCTGCAGCGAGCCGCAGAGGGCAATGGCAAGTAGCGCGGTAGAGTTCACGATCAATCGCATTTGAACACTCCTTGCATGGGCGGGGACGCCCCGGGCGGGCGGACTTATCCATTGCTTCGGCCTGTGGCGAGGAAGCTTGAGTGGCCTGGCGGAAAAGCTCCCCAGGCTGCGATGTGGATCAAAGGAAAGAACGTAAGTGCTTGAAGTGCTTGTAACTTGCGCTCAAGCCGCTACAATGGCGCGGCTCGCCGGACTGGCGAGCTCTCGCGATGGTGGCCCTGTCGGTCCCCCCGCAACGATTACTCGCTTACCTGGTCAGGTCCGGAAGGAAGCAGCCAAGGCGGGGACATTGTGTGCCGGGGTGTGGCTGGCGGGGCCGCCTCCATTTCGGAGCCTGGAAAATGGCCCGCCTCGCGGCCTGTCGAGCGCTGCCCGTCTCAGCGGTAGTGATCCAGGATCTGCTCGATCTTCCCTGACGCCTTGATCTTCGCCAGCACCGATAGCACCTCTTCGGCGCGGACTTCGGGCGCGTCCAGCACCATGCACGACAGCGGGGTCTCCTCGATCACGCTGGCGGTTCTCAGGCGCTCCGCCTCGGGCAGATCACGGTTGAACCAGTTCAGCGCGAACTCGCTGCTGATCGCATATTGATAACGTCCGATGCGCAGCTTCTTCAGCACCAGCTCCTGGTTGCGCGCGTCGTCGCGGATCAGCCAGTGGCTGTCCAAAAGCGGCTGCAGGCGGGGGTAGTGATAGCCCAGCACCGTGCCGATGGACTGGCTGGGGAGGGTTTCGAGGTTTTCCGCAGGGGCGTCGCGGACCACCAGCAGGTCGCGCTGCAACATCAGTGGTGCAGTCCAGCGGTAGTCCTTGAACTCGTGCTCGATCCAGGTGCGCGAGACGTAGCAGCGCACGTCCACGGAGTGAGTGAGCAGCGCCTGTTCGATGCGGGCGCGGGGCACGATGTGGAACGCCGGCGTCCGTCCAAGCTCGCGGGCCGTCTCGTTGAACAGCTCGAACAGGATGCCGCCGGTCAGTTCGCCATTTTCGATCTGCGCCAGCGGCATCGCCCAGCTGTCGACCACCGAGAAGCGCAGGGGACGGTCGTCGGCCTGGGCGAGGGTGGCGGTCAGCAGCAGGGCGGTGGCGAGGAAGCGCATCAAGGCTCCGTTGATGGCAGAACGACGACACAATGCCGTGTAGCCCGGCCCTTGCCAAGATGCGACAACGTCCGGTGCGGACATCGAGTGCAATTTACGGTCCGCTTCGCTAGGATTAGCGCACTTCTGCTCACCTGTCGCGATGGATTTCAATGAGTTATCAGGTTCTTGCCCGCAAATGGCGTCCGCGCTCGTTCCGCGAAATGGTCGGCCAGACCCATGTGCTCAAGGCCCTGATCAACGCGCTGGACAATCAGCGCCTGCACCACGCCTACCTGTTCACCGGGACCCGCGGCGTGGGCAAGACCACCATCGCGCGCATCCTGGCCAAGTGCCTGAACTGCGAGACCGGCGTCAGCTCCACTCCGTGCGGACAGTGCTCGGTGTGCCGCGAGATCGATGAGGGCCGTTTCGTCGACCTGATCGAAGTCGACGCCGCCAGCCGCACCAAGGTCGAGGATACCCGCGAGCTGCTCGACAACGTGCAGTACTCGCCGAGCCGCGGCCGCTACAAGGTCTACTTGATCGACGAAGTGCACATGCTCTCCAGCCACAGCTTCAACGCCCTGTTGAAGACCCTGGAGGAGCCGCCGCCCCATGTGAAGTTCCTGCTCGCCACCACCGACCCGCAGAAGCTGCCGGTCACCATCCTCTCGCGCTGCTTGCAGTTCTCCCTGAAGAACATGCCACCGGAGCGCGTGGTGGAACACCTGACCCACGTGCTGGGCGCCGAGAACGTGCCGTTCGAGGACGATGCGCTGTGGCTGCTCGGCCGCGCTGCCGACGGCTCCATGCGTGACGCCATGAGCCTCACTGACCAGGCCATCGCGTTCGGTGAAGGCAAGGTGCTGGCCGCCGATGTGCGTGCCATGCTCGGCACCCTGGATCACGGGCAAGTCTACGGCGTGCTTCATGCGCTGCTGGAAGGCGATGCCCGCGCGTTGCTGGAGGCGGTACGCCACTTGGCCGAGCAGGGCCCGGACTGGGGCGGCGTGCTGGCCGAGATACTCAACGTGTTGCACCGCGTGGCCATTGCCCAGGCGCTGCCCGAGGCAGTGGACAACGGCCAGGGCGACCGCGATCGTGTGCTGGCGCTGGCCCAGGCCTTGCCAGCCGAGGACGTGCAGTTCTACTACCAGATGGGCCTGATCGGCCGCCGCGACCTGCCGCTGGCGCCCGATCCCCGCGGCGGCTTCGAGATGGTCCTGTTGCGCATGCTGGCGTTCCGCCCGGCGGATGCCGACGGCGCACCGAGGTCACCACTAAAGGACCTGGGGATCAGCAAGGCCACGGCTGATTCCAACCAGAGCCCAGTGGCCGGCGCCGCCGTTGTGGCGCCGGTTGCATCCATTGCTGCTCCGGCTGTTGCGCCTGCACCGGTAGTGCCGGTTGCTGCGGTTGTGCCTGCTGTTGCCGCGCCTCAGCCTCAGCCTCAGCCGGCTCCGGCTCCGGCTCCGGCTGCGCAAGCCGAACCAGCCGTTGCGCCGACTCCGGTTGTCCAACCTGTGCCTGAGCCGGCTCCGGTGGAGCCGGAAGCCGCCGTGCAACTCGAGCCGACGGTGCCGGCTGCCGAGCCGGAACAAGCCGTCGCCGAGGCGCCGATCGATCTGCCGTGGGACGAACCTGCCGCACCGGTTGCCGCGGCTCCAGCGCCAGTCGAGACTGCTGCACCTGCACCTGCACCTGCACCTGCACCTGCACCTGCACCTGCACCTGCAGTTGCCACGCCGGCACCGGTGGAAGCGCCTGCGCCCAAGGTCGAAGAGCCGGCCCCGATAATCGCCGAAGTTCCGGCCGAGGACGACGACCGCGATGACGAGCCGCCGCCCGCCGAGGACTACTACGAAGTCGACATGGAGTCCTACGGCTACCTCGAGAACGAGGCGCCGCAGGAGCAGGCCGAGCCCGAACCCGAGCCCGCCGCCATGCCGGCAACCGGTCTGGCTGCCGAGTGGCTGGACCTGTTCCCGCGCCTGGGCCTGGCCGGCCTGACGGCCAGCATCGGCGCCAACTGCACGCTGGTCGCCGTCGAGGGCGATACCTGGCACCTGCACCTGGATCCGGGCCAGAGCGCGCTGTTCAACGCGACCCAGCAGCGTCGCCTGAACGATGCGCTGAACCAGTTCCACGGTCGTACGCTGACCCTGCAGGTGACCCAGCAGAAGCCCGAGCAGGAAACCCCGGCCCAGGCCGCCGCGCGCAAACGTGCCGAGCGCCAGCGCCAGGCCGAGGCGTCGATCGCCGCCGACCCTTATGTGCTACAGATGAAGCAACAGTTCGCCGCGGTCGTCCGCGACGGTACTATCGAACCCCTGGAGGCCAAGGCTTGAGCCTGGGTCGACGACTGAACGAATCGAGGAACTCGACATGATGAAAGGTGGCATGGCCGGCCTGATGAAGCAGGCCCAGCAGATGCAGGAAAAGATGCAGAAGATGCAGGAAGAGCTGGCCAACGCCGAAGTGACCGGTCAATCCGGCGCCGGCCTGGTGAGCGTGGTGATGACCGGTCGCCACGACGTCAAGCGCGTCTCCCTGGATGACAGCCTGATGCAGGAAGACAAGGAAATCCTCGAGGACCTGATCGCCGCCGCGGTGAACGACGCCGTGCGCAAGATCGAGCAGAACAACCAGGAGAAGATGTCCGGCATGACCGCTGGCATGCAATTGCCGCCCGGCTTCAAAATGCCTTTCTAATCCAGGCTCTGCCCCTGTAGGAGCGAGCTTGCTCGCGAACGCTGCCTGGCAGGGTTCGCGAGCAGGCTCGCTCCTACAGTCGTTCTAACCTCCGGAAATTCGAGACCGTCCCATGAGCTTCACGCCGCTGATCCGCCAACTGATCGACGCCCTGCGCACCCTGCCCGGAGTGGGGCAGAAGAGTGCCCAGCGCATGGCGCTGCAGCTGCTGGAGCGTGACCGCAGCGGCGGCCTGCGCCTGGCGCAGGCGCTGACCCAGGCGATGGAAGGCGTTGGCCACTGCAAGCAGTGCCGTACGCTGTCGGAAGACGAGTTCTGCCCGCAGTGCACCGACCCGCGCCGCGATGACAGCCTGCTGTGCGTGGTGGAAGGGCCGCTGGACGTGTTTGCTGTCGAGCAGACCGGTTATCGCGGCCGCTACTTCGTGCTCAAGGGACACCTGTCGCCGCTGGATGGCCTGGGCCCGGAAGCCATCGGCATTCCTGAGCTTGAGGCGCGAATCAAGGCCGGCAGTTTCAGCGAGATCATTCTCGCCACCAACCCCACGGTGGAAGGCGAGGMGATCGGAAG
>NZ_MACM02000121.1:0-213 GCF_001675465.2 Pseudomonas sp. AU12215 | reverse complement strand
TATACCTAGAGCCACCATTTCCGAATGACCGGGTATCAGCCCTCTCTGGCGGCGAGACGCTCGTCACAAGGCGATATCTTTCGGGCGTGCACAAAGGTCCGGCTGTTGGCGCTGATGGAAAATTGACCCACCCTGCCGATTGAAATTTGACCCAGGGCGGATTGCTGATTTTGTTACCAGCAACTGTGGATAAGTCTACCAGCGCAGCTGCTG
>NZ_MACM02000120.1:0-19723 GCF_001675465.2 Pseudomonas sp. AU12215 | reverse complement strand
CCTGATCCCATCCCGAACTCAGTAGTGAAACGACGCATCGCCGATGGTAGTGTGGAGTTTCTCCATGTGAGAGTAGGTCATCGTCAAGCTCCTATCCCAAGACCCCTGGTCAGCTTCGCTGGCCGGGGGTTTTGCTTTTGCGCGCGGGAAAGTCGGGCCATTGCTGCGTAGGCAATTCAGGCATGCCTCTATATGATGCGTGCCTGACTGTTGCGGGGGTGATATGCAGACCTTGCTGAAATTGCTGAGCGATGGCCGCTTTC
The DNA here is from genome assembly GCF_001675465.2 of Pseudomonas sp. AU12215. Lineage (NCBI taxonomy): Bacteria > Pseudomonadati > Pseudomonadota > Gammaproteobacteria > Pseudomonadales > Pseudomonadaceae > Pseudomonas > Pseudomonas sp. AU12215. Next base: position 19,460 of record NZ_MACM02000120.1, on the reverse strand, counting down.
ATTCCGGAGAAGAGCTGGGTGCTCTCCTCGGAGTAAGTCGCAGCGCCGTCTGGAAGCGCCTTGAAGGCTTTGAGCGTGACTACGGTATGGTCGTGCAGCGAGTGCGCGGCCGTGGTTACCGCCTGGAAGAGCCGCTGAGCATTATCTCGCCCAGGGGCGACTTCGGCCTGTGGCCTCTCGATGTCCTGTTTTCGATCGACTCCACCAATGCCGAAGTGCTGCGGCGGCTTTCTGCCGGCGCTGCGGCGCCGTTTGCCATCCTGGGTGAGAGGCAGACCGCTGGGCGCGGCAGGCGAGGGCGGCAATGGGAGAGTCCCTTTGGTGCCAACCTTTATTACACCCTGGGTATCACTGTACGTGGTGGTGCGCAGGAGTTGGAGGGGTTGAGTCTGGTGGTCGGCCTTGCGGTGGCAAGAGCGATCCAGTCTCTGGGCGTGAAAGATGTAGGCCTCAAGTGGCCCAATGACGTTCTGGTGGGTGGCAAAAAGATTGCCGGCATCCTGCTTGAGCTCACGGGAGATCCTGCTGACATCTGTAGTGTTGCGATTGGCGTCGGCATCAATGTGAACATGCGCAAGGCAGAGGCGATCGATCAGCCCTGGACTTCGATGCGCGAGGCGCTGGGTAGGCTGGTTGACCGTAACGAGTTGCTGCAGGCGCTGGAGTCTCAGCTTGCGGATGTTCTATCCCGTCATCGTGAGTATGGCTTCGCTGCCAGTCGCGAAGAGTGGGAGTCCCTTCATCTATGGCAGGGGCGGCAGGTCACGCTGTCCACTGCTGCCAATAATATCGTTGGGCGCGCGCTTGGCATCGATGAGCGGGGCGCGCTTCGCCTTCTGGTCGATGGCAAGGAGCACGGCTACAGCGGAGGCGAGTTGAGTCTGAGGTTGTCGGATGATTCTTGAGTTGGATTGTGGAAATAGCCTGATCAAGTGGCGAGTGGTCAGAAGGCATGACCTGGTGACTGTCGCCGGTGGCGTGGCGGACTCGGATCAAGCCTTGCTCGCGCAGCTGCAGGGCAGTGAGGCGGTGGATATCCGCTATTGCCGCATGGTCAGTGTTCGCAGTGAGCAGGAAACCGACGCGCTTCGTGTGAGCCTGGAGAGTGCTTTCCCTATTGCGGTGCAGATTGCTGCTCCGGCAATCGAGCTCGGCGGTGTGGTCAACGGCTACCGGGAGTATCAGCGCCTGGGAATGGACCGCTGGCTGGCCCTGGTGGCTGGTCACTGTCTGGCGGGGCGCGGATGCCTGGTGCTCGACCTTGGAACTGCTGTGACCTCGGATCTGGTCGATGCCGCGGGCAAGCATCTGGGAGGCTATATCGCACCCGGCATGCCGCTGATGCGAAGCCAGTTGCGTACTCACACTCGGCGGATTCGTTATGACGACGAGGCGGCCCATGAGGCGCTACAGAATCTACTGCCGGGGCAGGAAACTTCCGAGGCGGTGGAGCGCGGTTGCGTGCTGATGTTGCGCGGGTTCGTACGGGAGCAGATCGAGCTTGCCAACAAGCTGCTGGGTGATGACAGTGCTGTTTACCTGACCGGCGGAGATGCTGAGCTCGTCAAGGATGAGTCTGCTCGCGCGGTTGTGCTTCCGGACCTGGTATTTCTCGGGCTGGCACTAGCCTGTCCGATCGAGTGAGTCTGATTGATGCGCTGGTTCTTTCTTTTCCTGCTTGCCCTCAACGTCTTCTACTACGTCTGGCATCAACAGCAGGCGCCTCTCCGCCCCAAGGAGATTGCCCCGCTCAGCCTGTTTCACAGTGAGCAGAAGAATATTCGGCTGCTCAGCGAGTCTGCAGAAACACCTCAACGTCGCCAGGCTGAAGAAAAGGTGGCGACCGCTCCCGCATCTGCTTGCGTCTACCTGGGCAGCTTCCCGGTCGACGATCGCGCCCGGCAATTGGTGCAGCGTCTGTTGAGTCTGGATGTGCAGGCTTCCGTGCAAACAGTGGACGCTGCTGCTGGTGTCGACTTCTGGGTTTATCTGCCACCGTTGGCGTCGCGCCAGGCATCACTCTGGCAGCTGCGGGAGTTGCAGGCTCGAAAGATTGACAGCTACATCATTACGGAAGGGGATCTGACTGACGGGATCTCTCTTGGCATCTTTCAGCGCAAGGACTCCGCCGACAGCGTGGTGGAGCGGCTGAAGACCGCTGGCTACGACGCTTTGGTGCGTGAGCTGGCTCGTTCGCAGCATGATTACTGGGCGCAGATCACACCGGAAAGCGGGCGCCTGGTTGACGACTCCCTGGTGCGTCAACTGGCGCCGGATTTCCCCGAACTGCAGAAACAAACAATGCCGTGCAAAAACGTTGCAAGCGCTCAATAGTTTGAATAGAATGGCGCCCGCTTCACAGGGGTGACCTGAAAAGGTTGAGCACTGGAAGCCGTTGTCGAAGAGCTAAGCTCAAGTTTTTTAAAGAAAAACAGTTGACAACGTGGTGGCAGGCTGTAGAATGCCGCCTCACTCGGAGGGGTTCCCGAGCGGCCAAAGGGATCAGACTGTAAATCTGACGTCTCAGACTTCGAAGGTTCGAATCCTTCCCCCTCCACCAGTTTCAAGCGTGAGCTGCAAGCTCCGCGGGTATAGTTCAGTGGTAGAACCTCAGCCTTCCAAGCTGATGATGCGGGTTCGATTCCCGCTACCCGCTCCAAGTTTGTTGCTGATGTCTTGCTCATGTAGCTCAGCTGGTAGAGCACACCCTTGGTAAGGGTGAGGTCAGCGGTTCAAATCCGCTCATGAGCTCCATCTCGCAAAGGCAGATATGAAAATATCTGCCTTTGTTTTAATGGTGACGTGACTTTCTCAATTCCTTACGGGAGGCGGTCAAGATGGCTAAAGAAAAATTTGAGCGTAACAAGCCGCACGTAAACGTCGGCACCATCGGTCACGTTGACCACGGCAAAACCACTCTGACCGCTGCTCTGACCAAGGTCTGCTCCGAGACCTGGGGCGGTTCCGCTCGCGCTTTCGACCAGATCGACAACGCGCCGGAAGAGAAGGCTCGTGGTATCACCATCAACACCTCTCACGTTGAATACGACTCGCCGGTACGCCACTACGCTCACGTAGACTGCCCGGGCCACGCCGACTACGTGAAGAACATGATCACCGGTGCTGCCCAGATGGACGGCGCGATCCTGGTTTGCTCGGCTGCTGACGGCCCCATGCCGCAGACCCGCGAGCACATCCTGCTGTCCCGTCAGGTAGGCGTTCCTTACATCGTCGTGTTCCTGAACAAGGCCGACATGGTTGACGACGCCGAGCTGCTGGARCTGGTCGAAATGGAAGTTCGCGATCTGCTGAACACCTACGACTTCCCGGGCGACGACACTCCGATCGTGATCGGTTCCGCTCTGATGGCTYTGAACGGCCAGGACGACAACGAGATGGGCGTTTCCGCCGTGCGCAAGCTGGTAGAAACCCTGGACTCCTACATCCCTGAGCCGGTTCGTGCAATCGACCAGCCGTTCCTGATGCCGATCGAAGACGTGTTCTCGATCTCCGGTCGYGGCACCGTGGTAACTGGYCGTGTTGAGCGTGGCATCGTCAAGGTCCAGGAAGAAGTGGAAATCGTCGGCATCAAGGCGACCACCAAGACCACCTGCACCGGCGTTGAAATGTTCCGCAAGCTGCTCGACGAAGGTCGTGCTGGTGAGAACGTCGGCGTCCTGCTGCGCGGCACCAAGCGTGAAGACGTAGAGCGTGGYCAGGTTCTGGCCAAGCCGGGCACCATCAAGCCGCACACCAAGTTCGAATGCGAAGTGTACGTGCTGTCCAAGGAAGARGGTGGTCGTCACACCCCGTTCTTCAAGGGCTACCGTCCGCAGTTCTACTTCCGTACCACCGACGTAACCGGCAACTGCGAACTGCCGGAAGGCGTTGAGATGGTAATGCCGGGCGACAACGTGAAAATGGTTGTCACCCTGATCGCTCCGATCGCCATGGAAGATGGCCTGCGCTTCGCGATTCGCGAAGGCGGYCGTACCGTTGGCGCCGGCGTGGTTGCCAAGATCATCGAATAATCGATTGATCTTTCCCTATCAGGCCGGCATAATGGTCGGCCTGACTTTGTTCTAGGCCAGTAGCTCAATTGGCAGAGCGGCGGTCTCCAAAACCGCAGGTTGGGGGTTCGATTCCCTCCTGGCCTGCCAGATTCCTCAAGATCTGGCACTTCTTTAAACGGGATTCCTAGCAGATGAATGCGAAGGTAGAAGCCAAAGAGTCGCGTCTTGATCTCTTGAAGTGGCTTGTGGTTGCGGTGCTGGTGGTGGTGGCTGTGGTTGCCAACCAGTATTACTCCACGCAACCGATCTTCTATCGCGTTCTCGGTATCCTCGTGATGGCGGCTGTTGCAGGTTTCATTGCGCTGCAGACCGTCAAGGGGCGTGCGTTCTTTACTTTGGCTAAAGAGGCTCGCGCCGAGATTCGCAAGGTTGTATGGCCGTCTCGTCAAGAGACAACTCAGACCACGCTGATCGTAGTGGCAGTAGTGCTGGTAATGGCGCTGGTGCTTTGGGGGCTCGACTCCCTGCTGGGTTGGCTGGTTTCCATGATCGTAGGTTAAGGGTGTTCCGTGGCTAAGCGTTGGTACGTTGTGCATGCCTACTCGGGTTACGAGAAGCATGTCATGCGCTCGCTGATCGAGCGGGTCAAACTGGCCGGCATGGAAGACGGGTTTGGTGAGATTCTGGTCCCTACCGAAGAAGTGGTAGAGATGCGGAACGGCCAGAAGCGCAAGAGTGAGCGCAAATTCTTCCCGGGTTATGTCCTGGTGCAGATGGAGATGAACGAGGGTACCTGGCACTTGGTCAAGGACACTCCTCGCGTCATGGGCTTCATTGGTGGTACTGCCGACAAACCGGCGCCTATCACTGATAAAGAAGCTGATGCCATTCTGCGCCGCGTTGCCGATAGCGGCGACAAGCCCAAGCCGAAGACCCTGTTCGAGCCGGGCGAGACTGTTCGTGTGATCGATGGTCCGTTCGCCGACTTCAATGGTGTCGTCGAAGAAGTTAACTACGAAAAGAGCCGCATCCAGGTCGCCGTGCTCATTTTCGGTCGCTCTACTCCGGTAGAGCTGGAGTTCAGTCAGGTAGAGAAAGTCTAACTGGCACAATGAATCCCACACCCCGCAGCCCTAGGCTGCGGGGTTTTGTCGTCATTGGGATAAACGCGATAGCAACCGGGGAGCCCGTCAGGGCGCTTGACCCGCATTTGGAGTAGCAAATGGCTAAGAAAATCACGGCTTACATCAAGCTGCAAGTTAAGGCCGGCCAGGCCAACCCGTCGCCGCCCGTAGGCCCCGCTCTGGGTCAGCATGGCGTGAACATCATGGAATTCTGCAAGGCGTTCAACGCCAAGACTCAAGGCCAAGAGCCGGGTCTGCCGACTCCTGTGATCATCACTGTATACAGCGACCGTAGCTTCACCTTCGAAACCAAGAGCACCCCGGCTGCCGTCCTGCTGAAAAAAGCAGCTGGCATCACCAGCGGTTCCGCTCGTCCGAACTCTCAGAAAGTCGGCACTGTTACCCGTGCCCAGCTGGAAGAGATCGCCAAGGCCAAGCAGGCTGACCTGACCGCTGCTGACCTGGACGCTGCCGTACGCACCATTGCTGGCTCCGCGCGCAGCATGGGCCTGAACGTGGAGGGTGTGTAATGGCTAAGCTGACCAAGCGTCAAAAGGCTATCGCCGAGAAGGTTGAAGCGGGCAAGCAATACGGCTTCGAAGATGCCGCCAAGCTGCTGGCCGAACTGTCGACCATCAAGTTCAAGGAGTCCGTGGACATCGCCATCAATCTGGGCGTTGATCCGCGTAAATCCGACCAGGTCGTGCGTGGTGCCACTGTTCTGCCGAACGGCACCGGCAAATCCGTACGCGTTGCCGTCTTCACCCAGGGTCCTGGTGTTGAAGCTGCCCTGGCTGCTGGTGCAGACAAGGTTGGCATGGACGAACTGGCTGCCGAAATGAAAGCCGGCGACCTGAACTACGACGTCGTCATCGCCTCCCCGGACGCGATGCGTGTTGTTGGCCAGCTGGGCCAGGTTCTCGGCCCGCGCGGTCTGATGCCGAACCCGAAAGTCGGCACCGTGACCCCGGACGTCGCCACCGCTGTCAAGAACGCCAAAGCCGGTCAGGTACGTTTCCGTACCGACAAGAACGGCATCATCCACGCTTCCGTTGGCAAGATCGACTTCGAGCCGGTCAAGCTGAAGCAGAACGTGGAAGCGCTGCTGAGCGATCTGAAGCGTCTGAAGCCGTCCTCCTCGAAGGGCGTGTACGTTCAGCGCGTAACCCTGAGCACCACCATGGGCCCAGGTCTGCAGATCGATCAGGCTTCGCTGGAAGGCTGATGAACTAAGTCGAGCAGTGGGTTCGCCCACTGTTCGCAGGTATTGGGGTCCCTGCCTGGCGGGGGCTATCCAAGACCGTAGGCGGCGCAAGCCTTAAACCCGGGAGGCGATCCTCTCAAGCCTACGCAGATGGTGCTCCCGATTCGTTTACCGAATCAGACACCAAAACGCCGCCCGGCTCTGGCTGGGCGAATCGGTAACATCCAGGAGTAAACCCGTGGCAATTAAACTCGAAGACAAGAAGGCCATCGTCGCTGAAGTCAACGAGGCTGCCAAAGCCGGTCTGTCCGCTGTCGTGGTTGATGCACGCGGCGTGACTGTCGGCGCTATGACCGGACTCCGTAAAGAGGCCCGCGCAGCTGGTGTGTACGTGAAAGTCGTACGTAACACCCTGCTCAAGCGCGCCGTTGAAGGCACTCAGTTTGAAGTGCTCAACGACACGTTCAAGGGCCCGACCCTGATTGCTTTCTCCAACGAACATCCGGGCGCTGCCGCTCGTATCTTCAAGGAGTTTGCCAAGGGTCAGGACAAGTTCGAGATCAAGGCGGCCGCGTTCGAGGGTCAGTTCCTCGCAGCCAATCAGATCGACGTGCTGGCGACCCTGCCGACCTACAACGAAGCTGTTGCACAGCTGATGAGCGTGATCCAAGGCGCTACCAGCAAGCTGGCTCGTACTCTGGCGGCAATTCGCGATCAGAAAGAAGCGACCGCAGCCTAAGGCTCGACAGCTGCTTTCAACCTTTTTTGTTTAATTCGATGGCCTTAGGCCGTCACCCAATACAGGAATTAGAGTCATGGCTCTGACCAACGAAGACATCATCTCCGCCGTATCCGAAATGTCCGTCATGCAGATCGTTGAACTGATCAAGGCGATGGAAGAGAAGTTCGGCGTTACCGCTGCTGCCGCTACCGTTGCTGCTGCCGGCCCGGCTGCTGCCGCTGCTGAAGAGCAGACCGAGTTCACCATCGTCCTGGCCGAAGCTGGCGACAAGAAAGTGAACGTGATCAAGGTCGTTCGTGAACTGACCGGCCTGGGCCTGAAAGAAGCCAAGGCTGTCGTTGACGGCGCCCCGGGCGTGGTCAAGGAAGGCGCTTCGAAAGAAGAAGCCGAAGCTGCCAAGAAAGCCCTGGAAGAAGCAGGCGCCAAGGTCGAGCTCAAGTAAGTTCGTACCTTGCGTCGACAGCCCGAGCGTTAAGCGACAGGCTGATGGCTGGTGGCAAATGCCACCGGCCTTTTTCCGTTATGGGTGGGGTGCCGTGGGTGCCCCTCCATGACGTGAAAATCCCGCCACGACTGGCGGCGCAAACCAAGGGTTTGCACGATTTTGGGCTGCTCCCCGCGCGGGAGAGGCCAATCAAGCAGGTGACCAAGCTGGGGAACGCTGATGGCTTACTCATACACTGAGAAAAAACGTATCCGCAAGGACTTTAGCAAGTTGCCGGACGTCATGGATGTGCCGTATTTGCTGGCCATCCAGCTGGATTCCTATCGCGAATTCCTGCAGGCCGGTGCGAGCAAGGACCAGGTTCGAGACATCGGCCTGCATGCGGCCTTCAAGTCCGTCTTCCCGATTATCAGCTATTCCGGCAATGCTGCCCTGGAATACGTCGGCTACCGCCTCGGTGAGCCGGCATTCGATGTCAAGGAATGCGTGCTGCGCGGTGTAACCTTCGCGGTCCCGCTGCGTGTGAAAGTGCGCCTGATCATTTTCGACAAAGAATCGTCGAACAAAGCGATCAAGGACATCAAGGAACAAGAAGTCTACATGGGGGAAATCCCCCTGATGACCGAGAACGGTACCTTCATCATCAACGGTACCGAGCGCGTCATCGTTTCCCAGCTGCACCGTTCCCCGGGTGTGTTCTTCGACCACGACCGTGGCAAGACCCACAGCTCCGGCAAGCTGCTGTACTCCGCTCGTATCATTCCTTACCGCGGTTCGTGGCTCGACTTCGAGTTCGATCCGAAGGACTGCGTGTTCGTTCGTATCGACCGTCGCCGCAAACTGCCGGCTTCCGTCCTGCTGCGCGCGCTGAACTACAGCACCGAGGAAATCCTCAACGCGTTCTATGACACCAACGTCTACCAGATCAAGGGCGAGACCCTGAACCTGGAATTGGTGCCGTCGCGTCTGCGTGGCGAGATCGCCAGCTTCGACATCAAGGATGCCAGCGGCAAGGTCATCGTCGAGGCGGGCCGTCGTATCACTGCGCGCCACATCAACCAGCTCGAGAAGGCTGGCATCACCCAGCTGGAAGTGCCGTTCGACTACTTGATTGGCCGTACCGTGGCCAAGGCTGTCGTGCACCCGGCTACCGGCGAGATCATCGCCGAGTGCAACACCGAGCTGACCGTCGATGCCCTGGCCAAGATTGCCAAGGCCCAGGTTGCGCGCCTGGAAACTCTGTACACCAACGATATCGACTGTGGTCCGTTCATCTCCGACACGCTGAAGATCGACTCCACCAGCAACCAACTGGAAGCGCTGGTCGAGATCTATCGCATGATGCGTCCCGGTGAGCCGCCGACCAAGGAAGCCGCCGAAACCCTGTTCGGCAACCTGTTCTTCAGCGCCGAGCGTTACGACCTTTCGGCAGTCGGCCGTATGAAGTTCAACCGCCGCATCGGTCGTACCGAGATCGAAGGCGCGGGTGTCCTCAGCAAGGAAGATATCGTCGAGGTCCTCAAGACCCTGGTTGCCATCCGTAACGGTAAAGGCATCGTCGACGACATCGACCACCTGGGTAACCGTCGCGTCCGTTGCGTCGGCGAAATGGCCGAGAACCAGTTCCGCGTTGGCCTGGTGCGTGTCGAGCGCGCGGTCAAGGAACGTCTGTCGATGGCCGAAAGCGAAGGCCTGATGCCGCAGGACCTGATCAACGCCAAGCCGGTGGCTGCCGCGATCAAGGAGTTCTTCGGTTCCAGCCAGCTGTCGCAGTTCATGGACCAGAACAACCCGCTCTCCGAGATCACTCACAAACGCCGTGTCTCCGCACTCGGCCCGGGTGGTCTGACCCGTGAGCGCGCGGGCTTCGAGGTTCGTGACGTACACCCGACCCACTACGGCCGCGTGTGCCCGATCGAAACCCCTGAAGGTCCGAACATCGGTCTGATCAACTCCCTGGCCACCTACGCTCGCACCAACAAGTACGGCTTCCTGGAAAGCCCGTACCGCGTGGTGAAGGAAGGTCTGGTCAGCGACGACATCGTCTTCCTGTCCGCGATCGAAGAGGCCGATCATGTGATCGCCCAGGCCTCGGCGACCCTGAACGAAAAGGGTCAGTTGATCGACGAACTGGTAGCCGTCCGTCACCTGAACGAATTCACCGTGAAGGCGCCGGAAGACGTCACCCTCATGGACGTATCGCCGAAGCAGGTCGTTTCCGTCGCTGCCTCGCTGATTCCGTTCCTCGAGCACGACGACGCCAACCGTGCGCTCATGGGTTCGAACATGCAGCGTCAGGCTGTACCGACCCTGCGCGCCGACAAGCCGCTGGTCGGTACCGGCATGGAGCGCAACGTTGCCCGTGACTCCGGCGTCTGCGTGGTGGCTCGTCGTGGCGGCGTGATCGACTCGGTCGACGCCAGCCGTATCGTGGTCCGCGTGAACGACGATGAAGTCGAGACTGGCGAAGCCGGCGTCGACATCTACAACCTGACCAAGTACACCCGTTCCAACCAGAACACCTGCATCAACCAGCGTCCGCTGGTGCAGAAGGGTGATCAGGTTTCGCGCAGCGACATCCTGGCCGACGGTCCGTCCACCGATATGGGTGAACTGGCTCTGGGTCAGAACATGCGCGTTGCGTTCATGCCCTGGAACGGCTTCAACTTCGAAGACTCCATCTGCCTGTCCGAGCGCGTGGTCCAGGAAGATCGTTTCACCACGATCCACATCCAGGAACTGACCTGCGTTGCCCGTGACACCAAGCTCGGCCCAGAGGAAATCACCGCGGACATCCCGAACGTGGGTGAGGCTGCGCTGAATAAGCTGGACGAAGCAGGCATCGTCTACGTCGGCGCCGAAGTACAGGCCGGCGACATCCTGGTCGGCAAGGTCACCCCGAAAGGCGAGACCCAGCTGACTCCGGAAGAGAAGCTGCTGCGCGCGATCTTCGGTGAGAAGGCGTCCGACGTGAAGGACACCTCCCTGCGTGTGCCGACCGGTACCAAGGGCACCGTCATCGACGTACAGGTCTTCACCCGTGATGGCGTGGAGCGCGACAGCCGTGCCCTGTCCATCGAGAAGATGCAGCTGGACGAGATCCGCAAGGACCTGAACGAAGAGTTCCGCATCGTCGAAGGCGCGACCTTCGAGCGTCTGCGTTCCGCTCTGGTCGGTGCCAAGGCCGATGGCGGTCCTGCCCTGAAGAAAGGCGCAGAGATCACCGACGAGTACCTGGACGGCCTCGAGCGCGGCCAGTGGTTCAAGCTGCGCATGGCGGAAGACGCTCTGAACGAGCAGCTGGAGAAGGCCCAGGCCTACATCAGCGACCGTCGCCAGATGCTCGACGACAAGTTCGAAGACAAGAAGCGCAAGCTGCAGCAGGGCGACGACCTGGCGCCGGGCGTACTGAAGATCGTCAAGGTCTACCTCGCCATCAAGCGCCGCATCCAGCCGGGCGACAAGATGGCGGGCCGCCACGGTAACAAGGGTGTGGTCTCGGTGATCATGCCGGTCGAAGACATGCCGCACGATGCCAACGGTACTCCGGTGGATATCGTTCTGAACCCGCTGGGCGTACCGTCGCGTATGAACGTCGGTCAGATCCTCGAAACCCACCTGGGCCTCGCGGCCAAGGGCCTGGGCGAGAAGATCAACCGCATGCTCGAAGAGCAGCGCAAGATCGCCGAGTTGCGTGTCTTCCTGAACGAGATCTACAACGAGATCGGTGGCCGCCAGGAGAGCCTGGACGAGCTGAACGATAACGAGATCCTCGCTCTGGCCAACAACCTCAAGGGCGGCGTGCCCATGGCTACCCCGGTGTTCGACGGTGCCAAGGAGCGCGAGATCAAGGCCATGCTGAAGCTGGCCGATCTGCCGGAGAGCGGTCAGATGCGTCTGTATGACGGCCGCACCGGCAACCAGTTCGAGCGTACGACCACTGTGGGTTACATGTACATGCTCAAGCTGAACCACCTGGTCGATGACAAGATGCACGCACGTTCCACCGGCTCCTACAGCCTGGTTACCCAGCAGCCGCTGGGTGGTAAGGCGCAGTTCGGTGGCCAGCGTTTCGGGGAGATGGAGGTCTGGGCGCTGGAAGCCTACGGTGCCGCCTACACCCTGCAGGAAATGCTGACCGTGAAGTCGGACGACGTGAACGGCCGTACCAAGATGTACAAGAACATCGTGGACGGGGATCACCGCATGGAGGCCGGCATGCCCGAGTCCTTCAACGTGTTGATCAAAGAGATCCGCTCGCTCGGCATCGATATCGAACTGGAAACCGAATAACACGTGACGTCAGACGGTGCGGCTGGTCAAGGCCGGTCGCACCGGGTCCGTGAGGAGGAAAGGCCTTGAAAGACTTGCTTAATCTGTTGAAAAACCAGGGTCAGATCGAAGAGTTCGATGCCATCCGTATTGGCCTGGCCTCGCCCGAGATGATCCGTTCCTGGTCCTTCGGCGAAGTCAAGAAGCCGGAGACCATCAACTACCGCACCTTCAAGCCGGAGCGCGATGGCCTGTTCTGCGCCAAGATCTTCGGCCCGGTGAAGGACTACGAGTGCCTGTGCGGTAAGTACAAGCGCCTCAAGCACCGCGGTGTGATCTGCGAGAAGTGCGGCGTTGAAGTCGCGCTGGCCAAGGTGCGCCGTGAGCGCATGGGCCACATCGAGCTGGCTTCGCCGGTCGCCCACATCTGGTTCCTGAAGTCCCTGCCGTCCCGTATCGGCCTGCTGCTGGACATGACCCTGCGTGACATCGAGCGCGTGCTCTATTTCGAGAGCTACGTGGTGATCGATCCGGGCATGACCACCCTGGAAAAGGGCCAGCTGCTGAACGACGAGCAGTACTTCGAAGCCCTCGAAGAGTTCGGTGACGACTTCGACGCCCGCATGGGTGCGGAAGCCGTTCGCGAGCTGCTCAACGCTATCGATCTGGAGCACGAGATCGGCCGCCTGCGCGAAGAGATTCCGCAGACCAACTCGGAAACCAAGATCAAGAAGCTGTCCAAGCGCCTGAAGCTGATGGAAGCCTTCCAGGGCTCCGGCAACCATCCCGAGTGGATGGTGCTGACCGTCCTGCCGGTACTGCCGCCGGACCTGCGTCCGCTGGTTCCGCTGGATGGCGGCCGCTTCGCGACCTCGGATCTGAACGATCTGTATCGCCGCGTGATCAACCGTAACAACCGTCTGAAGCGCCTGCTCGACCTGGCCGCTCCTGACATCATCGTGCGCAACGAGAAGCGCATGCTGCAGGAAGCCGTCGACGCCCTGCTGGACAACGGCCGTCGCGGTCGTGCCATCACCGGCTCGAACAAGCGCCCGCTGAAGTCCCTGGCCGACATGATCAAGGGCAAGCAGGGTCGCTTCCGTCAGAACCTGCTCGGCAAGCGCGTGGACTACTCCGGCCGTTCGGTCATTACCGTAGGTCCGACCCTGCGTCTGCACCAGTGCGGTCTGCCGAAGAAAATGGCCCTGGAGCTGTTCAAGCCGTTCATCTTCGGCAAGCTGGAAGGTCGTGGCATGGCCACCACCATCAAGGCCGCCAAGAAGATGGTCGAGCGCGAGCTGCCGGAAGTGTGGGACGTTCTCGCCGAAGTCATCCGCGAACACCCCGTACTGCTGAACCGTGCGCCGACCCTGCACCGTCTGGGCATCCAGGCGTTCGAGCCGGTACTGATCGAAGGTAAAGCCATCCAGCTGCACCCGCTGGTCTGCGCCGCGTACAACGCCGACTTCGACGGTGACCAGATGGCCGTGCACGTTCCGCTGACCCTCGAGGCTCAGCTGGAAGCGCGCGCGCTGATGATGTCCACCAACAACATTCTGTCGCCCGCCAACGGCGAGCCGATCATCGTTCCGTCGCAGGACGTGGTCATGGGTCTGTACTACATGACCCGTGAAGCGATCAACGCGAAGGGCGAGGGCATGGCTTTCGCAGACCTGCAGGAAGTTGACCGCGCTTACCGCAGCGGCCAGGTGTCCCTGCACGCCCGCGTAAAAGTGCGCATCAACGAGAAGATCAAGAACGAAGACGGCTCCCTGACCGCGAACACCCGTATCGTCGACTCCACCGTCGGCCGTGCGCTGCTGTTCCAGGTTGTCCCGGCCGGCCTGCCCTTCGACGTGGTCAACCAGTCGATGAAGAAGAAGGCGATCTCCAAGCTGATCAACCACTGCTACCGCGTGGTCGGTCTGAAGGACACCGTTATCTTCGCTGACCAGCTGATGTACACCGGCTTCGCCTACTCGACCATCTCCGGTGTGTCGATCGGCGTGAACGACTTCGTCATCCCGGACGAGAAGGCCCGCATCATCGATGCCGCCACCGAGGAAGTGAAGGAGATCGAGAGCCAGTACGCCTCCGGCCTGGTCACCCAGGGCGAGAAGTACAACAAGGTGATCGACCTCTGGTCCAAGGCCAACGACGAAGTGTCCAAGGCGATGATGGCCAACCTCTCGAAAGAGAAGGTGACCGATCGCGAGGGCAAGCAGGTCGACCAGGAGTCCTTCAACTCCATGTACATGATGGCGGACTCCGGTGCGCGGGGTTCTGCGGCCCAGATCCGTCAGCTGGCCGGTATGCGTGGCCTGATGGCCAAGCCGGACGGCTCCATCATCGAGACCCCGATCACCGCGAACTTCCGTGAAGGCCTGAACGTACTCCAGTACTTCATCTCCACTCACGGTGCTCGTAAAGGTCTGGCGGATACCGCACTGAAGACCGCGAACTCCGGTTACCTGACCCGTCGTCTCGTCGACGTGGCCCAGGATCTGGTGGTGACCGAGATCGATTGCGGCACCGAGCATGGCCTGGTCATGTCCCCGCACATCGAAGGCGGCGACGTGGTTGAGCCGCTGGGTGAGCGTGTACTCGGTCGTGTGATTGCGCGCGACGTGTTCAAGCCGGGCAGCGACGACGTCATCGTTGAAGCTGGCACCCTGATCGACGAGAAGTGGGTTGATTTCCTCGAGCAGATGAGCGTCGACGAAGTCGTTGTGCGTTCGCCGATCACCTGCGAAACCCGTCACGGCATTTGCGCCATGTGCTACGGCCGCGATCTGGCCCGTGGTCACCGCGTGAACATCGGCGAGGCTGTCGGCGTTATCGCTGCCCAGTCGATCGGTGAGCCGGGTACCCAGCTGACGATGCGTACCTTCCACATCGGTGGTGCGGCCAGCCGTACTTCTGCCGTGGACAACGTTCAGGTCAAGAACGGCGGCACCATTCGCCTGCACAACTTGAAGCACGTAGAGCGTGCCGATGGCGCCCTGGTAGCGGTTTCCCGTTCCGGTGAGCTGGCGGTAGCCGACGACTTCGGTCGTGAGCGCGAGCGCTACAAGCTGCCGTACGGTGCGGTAATTTCCGTGAAGGAAGGTGACAAGGTCGACCCGGGCGCCATCGTCGCCAAGTGGGACCCGCACACCCACCCGATCGTCACCGAGATGGACGGCACCGTGGCCTTCGTGGGCATGGAAGAGGGCATCACCATCAAGCGCCAGACCGACGAACTGACCGGTCTGACCAACATCGAAGTGATGGATCCGAAGGATCGTCCGGCTGCCGGCAAGGACATCCGTCCGGCCGTGAAGCTGATCGACGCCGCAGGCAAGGATCTGCTGCTGCCGGGTACCGACGTACCGGCTCAGTACTTCCTGCCGGCGAACGCCCTGGTCAACCTCAACGATGGCGCGAAAGTGCGTATCGGTGACGTTATCGCGCGTATCCCGCAGGAAACCTCGAAGACCCGCGACATCACCGGTGGTCTGCCGCGCGTTGCCGACCTGTTCGAAGCTCGTCGTCCGAAAGAGCCTTCGATCCTGGCGGAAATCAGCGGCACCATCTCCTTCGGCAAGGAAACCAAGGGCAAGCGCCGCCTGGTCATCACTCCCACCGACGGTAGCGATCCGTACGAGGAGCTGATTCCGAAGTGGCGTCACCTGAACGTGTTCGAAGGTGAGCAAGTCAGCCGTGGTGAAGTGATCTCCGACGGCCCGAGCAACCCGCACGACATCCTCCGTCTGCTGGGTGTGAGCTCGCTGGCCAAGTACATCGTCAACGAGATCCAGGACGTTTACCGTCTGCAGGGCGTGAAGATCAACGACAAGCACATCGAGACCATCCTGCGCCAGATGCTGCGCAAGGTCGAAGTGGCCGAGTCGGGCGATTCGTCCTTCATCAAGGGCGACCAGGTCGAACTGGTCCACGTGCTGGAAGAGAACGAAGTACTGGGTACCCAGGACAAGTTCCCGGCCAAGTACGAGCGCGTTCTGTTGGGTATCACCAAGGCCTCGCTGTCCACCGAGTCGTTCATCTCGGCGGCATCCTTCCAGGAGACCACCCGCGTCCTCACCGAGGCGGCGGTCACCGGCAAGCGCGACTTCCTGCGCGGCCTGAAGGAAAACGTGGTCGTGGGTCGACTGATCCCGGCAGGTACCGGTCTGGCTTACCACAGCGAGCGCAAGCGTCAGCGCGAACTCGGCAAACCGCAGCGCGTGAGCGCGAGCGAGGCTGAAGCAGCATTGGCCGAAGCGCTCAATCTGAGCGGTAACTAAGCCTCAAACAAAGCCCCGGTTGTCTTGACAACCGGGGCTTTGTCTTGACTGGAATCCGTAAGCTCTTTAGTATCTTGTACCCCGAAAATTGGCAGGGCGCTTGCTCTGCCCATTTTCGTTTTTAAGTGTCGTAAGACAATCAGTGGAGCTATAGATGGCAACTATCAACCAGCTGGTGCGCAAGCCGCGCAAGCGCCTGGTAGACAAGAGCGGCGTTCCTGCCCTGCAGAACTGCCCTCAGCGTCGCGGCGTATGCACCCGCGTCTACACCACCACCCCGAAGAAGCCGAACTCCGCACTGCGTAAAGTGTGCCGTGTTCGTCTGACCAACGGTTTCGAGGTTTCCTCGTACATCGGCGGTGAAGGTCACAACCTGCAAGAGCACAGCGTAGTGCTGATCCGTGGCGGTCGTGTAAAAGACCTTCCGGGTGTTCGCTACCACACCGTGCGCGGTTCGCTGGACACCTCCGGTGTCAAAGACCGTAAGCAGGGTCGCTCGAAGTACGGCGCGAAGCGTCCGAAGTAATTTTGTTTTCCTATTTGCTGAGTCGATAAGAGTAAGGTCGGGCATCGAGTCCCGGATTACCTGAAGACCGTTTGAGGGCTTATCAATGCCAAGACGTCGTGTAGCGGCCAAACGTGAGATCCTGGCCGATCCGAAATACGGAAGCCAGATTCTGGCCAAGTTCATGAACCACGTGATGGAAAGCGGCAAGAAAGCCGTTGCCGAGCGTATCGTTTACGGTGCTCTGGACAAGGTCAAAGAGCGCGGTAAAGGCGACCCCCTGGAAATCTTCGAAAAAGCACTCGACGCCATCGCTCCGCTGGTCGAAGTGAAGTCCCGCCGTGTCGGCGGTGCTACCTACCAGGTTCCGGTTGAAGTACGTCCGTCCCGTCGTAATGCACTGGCTATGCGTTGGCTGGTGGACTTCGCCCGCAAGCGTGGCGAGAAGTCCATGGCTCTGCGCCTGGCTGGCGAGCTGCTGGATGCCGCTGAAGGCAAAGGCGCTGCCGTCAAGAAGCGTGAAGACGTGCACCGTATGGCCGAGGCCAACAAAGCGTTCTCGCACTACCGCTTCTAATTACGGCATCAACACTTCTGCGAGGGCTTTATGGCTCGTAACACAGCAATCAACCGCTACCGGAACATTGGTATCTGTGCCCACGTTGACGCGGGCAAGACCACCACTACCGAGCGGATCCTGTTCTACACAGGTCTCAGCCACAAGATGGGTGAGGTGCACGACGGCGCTGCTACCACCGACTGGATGGTGCAGGAGCAGGAGCGTGGTATCACCATCACCTCCGCTGCGATCACGACCTTCTGGGAAGGTTCGCGCGGCCAGTACGACAAGTACCGCGTAAACGTCATCGACACCCCCGGCCACGTAGACTTCACTATTGAAGTTGAGCGCTCCCTGCGCGTACTGGACGGCGCCGTCGTTGTGTTCTGCGGCACCTCCGGCGTTGAGCCGCAGTCCGAAACCGTATGGCGTCAAGCCAACAAGTACGGCGTTCCGCGTATCGTTTACGTGAACAAGATGGACCGCGCCGGCGCCAACTTCCTGCGCGTCGTCGGTCAGATCAAGAACCGCCTGGGTCACACCCCGGTTCCGGTTCAGCTGGCCATCGGTGCAGAAGATGACTTCCAGGGTCAGGTTGACCTGCTGAAGATGAAGGCCATCTACTGGAACGAAGACGACAAAGGCACTTCCTATCGCGAGGAAGAAATTCCCGCCGATATGGTCGAGCTGGCCACTGAGTGGCGCAACAACATGGTCGAGGCTGCTGCCGAAGCCAACGAAGAGCTGATGAACAAGTACCTGGAAGAGGGTGAGCTGTCGATCGAAGAGATCAAGGCTGGCCTGCGTCTGCGTACCATCGCTTGCGAAATCGTACCGGCTGTCTGCGGCTCCTCGTTCAAGAACAAGGGCGTGCCCCTGGTTCTGGACGCCGTCATCGACTTCCTGCCTGCTCCGACCGAGATTCCGGCGATTCAGGGTATTCACCCGGATCACATTGACGACGGCGACGACGCTCCGAAAGACGAGCGCCCGGCTGACGACAATGCTCCGTTCTCGGCTCTGGCATTCAAGATCGCCACCGACCCGTTCGTAGGTACTCTGACCTTCGTTCGCGTCTACTCGGGCGTTCTGGAGTCCGGTAACTCGGTTATCAACTCCGTGAAAGGCAAGAAAGAGCGCGTTGGTCGTATGGTGCAGATGCACGCCAACCAGCGTGACGAGATCAAAGAAGTACGCGCTGGCGACATCGCTGCTCTGATCGGCATGAAGGACGTCACCACCGGTGACACCCTGTGCGACATCGAGAAGCCGATCATCCTCGAGCGTATGGACTTCCCGGAGCCTGTAATCTCGGTAGCTGTTGAGCCGAAGACCAAGGCTGACCAGGAGAAGATGGGCATCGCCCTCGGCAAGCTGGCTCAGGAAGACCCGTCGTTCCGCGTCAAGACCGACGAAGAAACCGGCCAGACCATCATCTCCGGTATGGGTGAGCTGCACCTGGACATCCTCGTCGACCGCATGAAGCGTGAATTCGGCGTGGAAGCGAACATCGGCAAGCCGCAGGTTTCCTACCGCGAAACCATCTCGAAGGACAACATCGAGATCGAAGGCAAGTTCGTTCGCCAGTCCGGCGGCCGTGGCCAGTTCGGTCACTGCTGGATCCGCTTCTCCGCTCCCGATGTGGACGAGAAGGGCAACATCACTGAAGGCCTGGTCTTCACCAACGAAGTCGTGGGCGGTGTGGTTCCGAAGGAATACATCCCGGCCATCCAGAAAGGCATCGAAGAGCAGATGAAGAACGGCGTTGTCGCCGGCTATCCGCTGATCGGCCTGAAGGCGACCGTCTTCGATGGTTCCTACCACGACGTCGACTCCAACGAGATGGCGTTCAAGATCGCTGCTTCCATGGCGACCAAGCAGCTGGCCCAGAAGGGCGGCGGCAAGGTTCTGGAGCCGATCATGAAGGTGGAAGTGGTGACTCCTGAGGACTACATGGGTGACGTGATGGGTGACCTGAACCGTCGTCGTGGTCTGATTCAGGGGATGGAAGACTCGGTTTCCGGTAAGGTGATCCGTGCCGAGGTTCCGCTGGGCGAGATGTTCGGTTATGCAACCGACGTGCGTTCCATGTCCCAGGGTCGCGCTAGCTACTCCATGGAATTCTCCAAGTATGCTGAAGCTCCGGCGAACGTCGTCGAAGCTCTGGCCAAAAAACAAGCTTGATTCAGCTCTTTTAGTAAGAGGTTACTCTCGTGGCTAAAGAAAAATTTGAACGTAACAAACCGCACGTCAACGTCGGCACCATCGGTCACGTTGACCACGGCAAAACCACTCTGACCGCTGCTCTGA
>NZ_MACM02000119.1:0-545 GCF_001675465.2 Pseudomonas sp. AU12215 | reverse complement strand
TCTCAATCTGGCTTACACGGGCGCCTGTACCGATATCCCCGCGGATGGCGACGTATCGATGTTGAATTCCTCGCCAGACGAAGTGCAATGAGCTGCGGCTATAGGCTTGCGCAGCCTTAGGGATGGTCTGAAAAAGACTTCCCAAATCTGGTGAAATACGCTGACCCCGTTGCCCGAGTATCCCGATGAAGCAAATGACCTTCGCCGACGCCGAGTACGCCGGCAAGCGCAAGCAGACCCGCAAAGAGTTGTTCCTGATCGAGATGGATCAGGTGGTGCCGTGGAAGGGTTTGATTGCCCTGATCGAGCCGCACTACCCCAAGGGTGAAGGTGGTCGTCCGGCGTATCAGCTGATGGCGATGCTGCGCGTACATTTTGCGGATTCCACGCTGACTCGGACACCCATTCCACGCGCATCCGGACAGTGATTCCACGCTGATCCGGACACTCATTCCACGAGCATCCGGACACCGACTCCACGGTCATCCGGACACTTTTCTGGCAGGCAGCCACGCAGGATTTATTCACTACCATCGATCTCTTTT